>VAXX01000455.1:0-21239 GCA_005885115.1 Actinomycetota bacterium
CAAGACCGCCGTGGGCGCCGGTCACCTGGCCGCCGCGACCGCCCAGCTCGCCCTGTTCGGGATCTGCTTCGGCGCGCTGACCCTCGGCGTCGGGGCCGCCACCGGCCGGCGGGCGGCGGCGATCTCCGTGGGTACGGGCGTGGCGGTGCTCGGCTACTTCGCCAACAACCTGGCCCCTCAGGTACGCGGGCTGGAATGGGCCCGGTACCTGTCCCCCTTCTACTACCTCTCGGGCAACCACCCGCTGGCCAACGGTCTGAGCCTGGCGTACTGCGCGGTCCTGATCGGCGCCGCCGCCGTGCTCGCGGCCGGCGGGCTGGCCGCCTTCCGCGCGCGCGACCTGGCGGTGTAGGCCCGCTCAGCCGGCCAGGAACGAGAAGCGCACCTGGCGGGTCGGGTTGTCGCCGTTGGGGTCGACCAGGCAGATCGACTGCCAGGTACCCAACGCGAGCCGGCCTGCCAGGACCGGGAGGCTGGCGTACGGGGCCACGAACGCCGGCAGTACGTGGTCCCGTCCGTGCCCGGCCGACCCGTGTCGGTGGCGCCACCGGTCGTCGGTCGGCAGGAGATCGTCCAGCGCCCGGAGCAGGTCCTCGTCCGACCCGGCACCGGTCTCGATCAACGCGACGCCGGCGGTCGCATGGGGTACGAACACGTGTAGCAGCCCGTCCCCGCGACCGGCGACGAAACCGGCCGCCTCGCCGGTGATGTCCCGGACGACGGGCCGGCTCCCGGTACGGATGGTGACGACTTCCGAGTCCACCAGCGCCTCCACGTTACTCAGCGGTATGTGTCTACCGTGACAATCGTGACCGGGTCGGCGTGACGAGACCCCCTCGGGGCGGGCAGGATTAGTCAGATAGACCCGCGGAACCCCATCGAAGGAAACTCCTGTGGCCACCGAACGCAAGCGACCGGTCATCAGCGACGGCCTACCCAGCCAGCTGCCGGATATCGACCCCGAGGAAACCACCGAATGGGTCGAGTCGCTCGACGGCGTGATCGACGAGCGGGGCGCCAAGCGCGCCCGGTACATCATGCTGCGGCTGTTGGAACGGGCGCGGGAGCGCCACGTCGGCGTACCGCCGTTGACCACCACCGACTACATCAACACGATCCCGCCGGAGCGGGAGCCGTGGTTCCCCGGCGACGAGCACGTCGAGCGGCGGATCCGGGCGTACATCCGGTGGAACGCCGCGATGCTCGTCCACCGGGCGCAGCGGCCGGGCATCGGCGTCGGTGGGCACATCTCGACGTACGCCAGCTCCGCCAGCCTGTACGAGGTGGGCATGAACCACTTCTTCCGGGGCAAGAACCATCCCGGCGGCGGCGACCAGCTCTACTTCCAGGGCCACGCCTCCCCCGGCATGTACGCCCGGGCGTACCTGGAGGGCCGGCTGTCCGAGCAGCAGCTCGACGGGTTCCGCCAGGAGCTCTCCCACGTGGGGGGCGGCATCCCGTCCTACCCGCACCCGCGGCTGATGCCCGACTTCTGGGAGTTCCCCACGGTGTCCATGGGGCTGGGCGCGATCAACGCGATCTACCAGGCCCGGTTCAACCGGTACCTGCACAACCGTGGCATCAAGGACACCTCCGACCAGCACGTATGGGCGTTCCTCGGCGACGGTGAGATGGACGAGCCCGAGGCGCTGGGCGCGATCGGCCTGGCCGCCGGCGAGGAGCTGGACAACCTCACCTTCGTGATCAACTGCAACCTGCAACGCCTGGACGGGCCCGTACGCGGCAACGGGAAGATCATCCAGCAGTTGGAGTCGTTCTTCCGGGGCGCCGGCTGGAACGTCATCAAGGTGATCTGGGGCCGGGAGTGGGACCCGCTGCTCGCCGCCGATACGGACGGCGCGCTGGTCAACCTGATGAACGTCACGCCGGACGGGGACTACCAGACGTACAAGGCGGAGTCCGGGGCGTACGTGCGGGAGCACTTCTTCGGCCGCGACCCGCGTACCCGCAAGATGGTCGAGCACCTGTCCGACGACGAGATCTGGCAGCTCAAGCGGGGCGGGCACGACTACCGCAAGCTCTACGCGGCATACCAGGCGGCGGTCAACCACACCGGACAGCCGACGGTGATCCTCGCCAAGACCGTCAAGGGCTGGACGCTGGGCTCGCACTTCGAGGGGCGCAACGCCACCCACCAGATGAAGAAGCTCACGCTGGAGGATCTCAAGGGCTTCCGGGACCGGCTGTACCTGGACATCCCCGACTCGGCGCTGGAGGAGAACCCGTACCTGCCGCCGTACTACCACCCCGGGCAGCGCAGCGACGAGTACGAGTACCTCCAGGAGCGGCGCAGCGCCCTCGGCGGCTTCCTGCCCTCCCGCCGCACCACGACGACGGCGTTGTCCCTGCCGCCGGCCAGCGCGTACGAGGACGTCAAGCGCGGCTCCGGCAAGCAGAAGGTGGCCACCACGATGGCCTTCGTCCGGCTACTCAAGGACCTGATGAAGGACAAGGAGTTCGGCAAGCGCTGGGTGCCGATCATCCCGGACGAGGCGCGTACCTTCGGCATGGACTCGCTGTTCCCCACCGCGAAGATCTACTCGCCGCACGGCCAGAACTACACCCCGGTCGACCGGGAGCTTTTCCTGTCGTACAAGGAATCGGTCAACGGGCAGATCCTGCACGAGGGGATCAACGAGGCCGGCTCGGTCGCCTCGTTCACCGCCGCCGGGTCGGCGTACGCCACCCACGGCGAACCGATGATCCCGCTGTACATCTTCTACTCGATGTTCGGCTTCCAGCGCACCGCCGACGGGCTGTGGGCGGCGGCCGACCAGATGGCGCGCGGCTTCCTGCTCGGCGCCACCGCCGGTCGTACCACGCTCAACGGCGAGGGGCTCCAGCACGAGGACGGGCACTCGCCGCTGATCGCGGCGACCAACCCGGCCGTGGTCGCCTATGATCCGGCGTTCGCCTTCGAGTCCGCGCACATCGTCGAGGACGGCCTGCGCCGCATGTACGGCGAGCAGCCCGAGGACATCTATTACTACCTGACCGTCTACAACGAGCCGATCTTCCAGCCGGCGCAGCCGGCCGACCTGGACGTGGCCGGGCTGCTGCGCGGGCTCTACCGCTACGCGCCCGGCACAGGCAGCGGGCCGCGGGTCCAGGTGCTGGCCAGCGGTACGGCCATGCAGTGGGCGCTGCGCGCCCAGGAGCTGCTGCGCCAGGACTGGGGCGTGGCGGCCGATGTCTGGTCGGCGACGTCGTGGACCGAGCTGCGCCGGGACGCGGTGGCCACCGAGGAGTACAACCTGCTGCACCCGGGCGAACAGCCGAAGGTGCCGTACGTGACGGCCGCGCTGTCCGAGACGCCCGGGCCGGTGGTCGCGGTCAGCGACTACATGCGGGCGGTACCGGACCTGATCAGCCGCTGGGTACCGGGCGAGTACACGTCGCTGGGCACCGACGGGTTCGGCATGTCCGACACCCGGCACGCGCTGCGCCGGCACTTCCACGTCGACGCGGAGAACATCGCCGTCGCGGCGCTGCGCCTGCTCGCCCGGCGGGGTGAGGTGGACGCCGCGATCCCCGCGGAGGCCGCCCAGAAGTACGCCATCGACGACGTACTCGCGGCTCCGGTCGGCGAGACGGGAGGCGAGTCGTAGCCGGTGCCGGAGTGGGTGCGGTTCGAGCGTACGGACGTCAGCGCGGTGGTCGCGCTGGTCCGTGCCGTGGCCGAGGCCGCCGACCCCGGTGAGCACGGCGAGGGCGTCGACGTGGTGATCGAGGCGCCCCGCAAGGGCTGGCTGCGCCGGCTGCTGGACGAGGACGGGCTACCGGAGCAGGCCCGGATCGGCGTGACGAAGCCGGGCGGTGAGGTCCGGTACCCCTTCCACGTCCACCTGGTCACCGACGAGGGCGGCGCGGCCGCGCGGCGGCTGCCCCGCTGGCCCGGCTGGGCGGTCAGCAACTCGGCGGGCCTGGCGTTCCTGGTCCAGAAGGGCCGGCCGGGCGCCGGCTACGACTGGACCGGCCTGGTCGGCGGCGCGCTGGCCGCCCTGTCCACCCTGCGCCCGGACGCCGACGACGACGGCTGGCGGGCCAGCGTCGACCGCGCGATCCAGCGCAACTAGCTCGCGCCTACCACCCGGACCGCCGGTGCGCCGTGGGCGGCGAACCAGGCGGCCAACTCCGCGCCGTCGATCCACTGCGGGGCCGTCTCGCCCACGTCAACAGGACCGGTGAGTACGCCGGTGGCCTCCTCGACCCGGCAGCCGCCGAGCCGGGCGTCGGACAGCAGCGCCGGGTTGTCCTCGTGCCCGAACCAGCAGGACCGCAGCCAGGCGCCGCGCAGGTCGGCCGTACGCAGATCGCAGGCGTTGAACCGCACCGAGTTGAGCAGCGCGTCGCGCAGGTCGGTCTCCCGCAGGTCGGCCCGGGTGAAGTCGGCGCCGAGCAGGTTGGCGCCGCGGAACACCGCTCCGGCGGCCTGGCACTCCACCGCCTCGACCTTGACCAGGTCGGCCGCCGTGAGGTTGGCCTCGCGCAGGCGGCGGGCAGCCGTAGCCAGCTCAGGTCGGCGCCCCGCAGATCCCGCAAGGTGCCGTCGAACGCGGCGGAAATGGTCGACGGATCCGATGGCAGGCCCGCCACGTACTCGGCGAGCGCCTGCCTGGCTTCCAGGTCGACCGGCCAGGCCAGTACGGCCGTGTCGGTCACGGGTACCACCTTACCTTTCCGGCCCAGCCGGGCTGGCCGGCGACCCGGTTGCGGAGATCGGCCTGCGCGGCGGGACTGAGGTTCTCGGTGTTGATGACGACGTTCTGGCCCTTGCCCAACTCGTTGTCGATCTCCTGTTCCATCGTCGTACCGTCGTAGCTGCCGCGCAGCCCCGGCGGCATCGGCTGGCCGGCCCGGGGGCCGCTGGGAAACGTGTCGGCCGGCGACTTGAGATCCCAGTGCTGTCCGGTGGCGTCGACGAAGTCACCCTTGTCGACCTGGAACGCCGGGTTGGTGTTGTCCAGGTCGGGTCGCCGTACCGGACCGGGCAGGTCACCGCGCCGCTCCAGATCCAGCGCGATCTCGCCCTCCCGGATGGACTTCGGCGTCGCCCCACCGCCGTGCGCGGGATCCTTGGACAGCTCGTCGAGCCGGTCCTGGTACTCCTTGGTGCCGCGCAGCGGGCTCTGGTAGTCCTTGGCCGCATCCTTCGTCGCGTCCTTTGTCGCGTCCCTGGTCGCATCCTTCGTGGCGTCTTTCGTCGCGTCCTTGGTCACGTCCCGCGCGGCGCCCTCGACCGCGTCCTTGCCGAAGGCCCGCACCGCCAGCCGGACCAGCTTGAGCAGCCCCTCGCCCTTACTCAAGGAGCACCTCCATGGCCTCGTTGATCAACAGGTTGATCGCCATGTCGGTGAGCTTCTTGAACACGGGTATCTCCAGCAGCGACCCGCCGAACGTTTCCGGAGCGGTCGCGAGCGCCTCGATGATCTCGGCGGCGAGGATGGTCAGCTGGATGATGACGTTGATCTTCAGGGTGAGTACCAGTCCGGCGCACATGATGAGGCCGGCGCCGATGACCTGGGCGCCGGTCGTACCCCGGTCGAGGACCGCCGAGGCGGAGTCGTCGGCGGAGACCTTCGACCGGAACGCCTCGATCGCCTGGCCCTGGTTGCCACTGGTGACCGAGGCGGCGATGGCGTCGCCGTCCTGCCGGATCGCGGTCAGCGTCGAGGCGAACCCGATCCAGTCCCGGCCGAGCTGGAACAGCCGTTCCTCGTCCGACTTGGGCCAGGTGTAGCCCAGGTCGTTGAGCAGGTCGGCGAGTTCTCCGGGGATCTGCAGGCCCACCGCGCCACCTACGGGTAGATCTTGGAGAAGGTGTCGACGTGACCCTGTTCGGTCTCGTCGTACCGGTCGGCCATCGCCGACAGGCCGTCGGCGTAGCTGCCGTACGCGCGGATCACCGACTGGTACGACTGCCCGGCCACCTCCATGGCGCCCTCGTGGGAGGCCCCGATCAGGCCGCCGACCATGTCGTCGCCGAAGATGTCACCCATCGCCTGGACCTGGCTGGCAAAGGAGGTCCACTCCGTGTTCAGCCGGTCGGCCAACTGGCCGAACTGCCGGCCCGCGGCACGCAGGCTCTCCGGCGACACGGTGAGGTCGGCCACCGGTCAGCGCTCCCCGCCGAGCCGGGCGAGGATGTCGTTCATCGCCTGCCCGAAGGCCGCCATCCGGGCGACCGACTCCTCCTGAAGGCCCCGGAGCTGAGCGCTCAACGCCGCCGGATCGACGGTACGTTCGCCGGCCTGGGCCGTATCCGCCTTACCGCGCAGGTCGGCGAGGGCCGCGTTGAGCGCGGAGACGATCTCGGTACACAGCGATTCCGGGTCCAGTCGCATCAGGCGCGGATCCACGTGCAGCGACTCCACGTGCGGGCCGGGCGTGACGACCGCCCGTACCCGTCCCTCGGCGGCCTCGCCCTCACCGTGGACGTCCGACGGCTGGGCGCCCGCTCCGGCGCGCGCGGCCCGCATCGACTCCAGGACCCGCCGCGTGTCACCGAGGAGCTTCTCCAGCCCCTCAGCGCCCATCGGATCCTGTGCCACCGCGCCTCCCCGACCGGCCGACCCGCGCACTCTACGGCGGATCAGCTACCGTACTGCCCCCACGGCACCGCCCAGTCACCGAGCCCGTTGCCGATCGACAGGGTCACCGGGGTGCCGCGTACGTCCACGATGTCACCGACCTGGAACGTGTCGAACACCCACTGCGCGTCGGCGGTGTGCAGGTTGACGCAGCCGTGCGAGATGTTGGCCCGGCCGATCTGGCCGTTCCACGGTGCCGCGTGGCAGTACTCCCCGGAGTACGAGATCCGGGTGCACAGCTGGACGTCTTCCTTGTAGTAGTTCGGATCCTTCGGGTCGATGATGCCGTAGCTCGCCGAACTCATCGTCACGGTCTGGACCTTCTCCAGCACCACGTGCGGGCCGCTGTTGGTGTTGTAGTTGACGGTGTGCCCGTCGGCCGCCTTGGTGGTGGCGTTCTTGCCGGTGCTGCAGGGCATGGTACGGATGACCTGACCGTCCTGGTACACCGTGGCCTGGTGGGTCTGGCTGTCCACGATCATGATCCGGGACGGGCCGATCGTGTAGCTGGTGCTGCTGTTGCCGGCGCCGTAGACGTTGTTGCCGAGGTTGACGCCCAGCGCCTTCACCGTGACCGAGATCCGGCTGCCCGAGGCGAAGTACTTCTCCGGCCGCCAGTGCAGGGTCTGCCTGTCCAGCCAGAAGAACTTCCCCTCCACCGGGGGCGAGGTCTCGACGACGACCGCCTTCTCGGCCGCCGCCCGGTCGTTCACCGAGCGGCTGAAGTGGATGATCGGGAACTGCCCGACGCCGTACGTCCCGCCGTTCTTCAACGCGTTGGGCGCGTTGGCCTGGAAGGTGACCCCGGCCGTGCTGCCCGGCTTGAGCGTGGTGAAGGTGCTGGTCTGCTGCGCCGTGGTACCCGACGGGTCGGCGAGCACGGCGGTGATCGTGTACGTCTGCCCGTAGGCCAGGTCACCGGTGGAGCGCCAGGTGCGCTGGTCGGTGTCCAGCGCGCCGGCCAGCGTGGTCTTGCCGGCCGTGACGGTCACCGACTGGAGGGTGCCGGCGTCGGCGGTGACCACGACCGGCTGTCCGGGGACGACACCGGTGGCGGCCGCTGCCGGCGCGAAGGTCACCGTCGCGGGCGGCCTGGACGGGGTGGGGCCGATCGAGGAGCCCGGCTCGGCCCAGCGGGCAGCCGGGTTCGCACCAGCCGCATTGGTACAGCCGGCCACGGCGGAACCCGCCGCGACTCCCACGACCCCGGTGA
Source organism: Actinomycetota bacterium (assembly GCA_005885115.1). Taxonomy (GTDB): domain Bacteria; phylum Actinomycetota; class Actinomycetes; order Mycobacteriales; family Micromonosporaceae; genus AC-43. The sequence goes on from VAXX01000455.1 coordinate 7,825, forward strand.
CGACCTGACGACGACTCAGCATGGTCCCTTCCTCCCGCCGGGAAGGCTACTTCGCCGGCGCCAGCCGGCAAACCCCGTGTCGTCCGGATCCGGGGCGCCCGTAGGCTGAGGGCGTGACGGTACGCGTGCGATTTGCTCCCTCTCCTACTGGAATGTTCCATGTGGGCAGCGCCCGGTCGGCGCTGCACAACTGGGTCTTCGCCAACCAGGCCGGAGGTACGTTCGTCCTGCGTATCGAGGACACCGACGCCGCCCGCAACGCTCCGGAGTGGACCGAGGGGATCCTGTCGGCGCTGGACTGGATCGGGATCAGCGCGGGCAGCTACGAGGGCCCGTACTTCCAGTCGGACTACGCGCCCGATCACCGGGCCGCGGCCGCCCGCCTGTACGAGGCCGGCCGGGCGTACTACTGCGACTGCACCCGGGAGCAGGTCCAGGCGCGTACCGGCAACCAGTACACCGGGTACGACGGCTTCTGCCGGGACCGGGGCCTGGGCTCCGGCGCCGGGCGCGCGCTGCGCTTCCGCACCCCCGACGAGGGCGTCACCACGGTGGTGGACCTGATCCGGGGTACCCCGACCTTCGAGAACCAGCTCATCGAGGACTTCGTCATCGCCCGCGCCGACGGGTCGGCGGTGTTCCTGCTGGCCAACGTCGTGGACGACGCGACCATGCGGATCACCCACGTGATCCGGGCCGAGGAGCACCTGCCGAACACGCCCAAGCAGCAGCTGCTCTGGGAGGCGCTGGGTCACCGGCCGCCGGTCTGGGCGCACGTACCGATCATCGTCAACGAGAAGCGGCAGAAGCTGTCCAAGCGCCGGGACAAGGTCTCCCTGGAGGCGTACCGGGACGAGGGCTACCTCGCCGACGCGATGCGCAACTACCTGATGCTGCTCGGCTGGGCGCCGTCGGGCGACCGGGAGATCGTGCCCTGGGAGGTGATCGTCGAGGAGTTCCGCCTCGGCGACGTCAACCCGTCGCCGGCGTTCTTCGACGAGAAGAAGCTGCGCGCCTTCAACGGCGAGTACATCCGGGCGTTGCCGGTGGACGACTTCATCGCCGCCTGCCTGCCGTGGCTGACCGGAACGGCCACGATCCCCGCGCCGCCGTGGCAGCCCGGTGACTTCGACCCCAAGGCGTTCGCGGCGGTGGCGCCGCTGGCGCAGACCCGGATCACCGTACTGGCGGAGATCGTGTCCTATGTGGACTTCCTGTTCCTGCCCGCGCCGATCGTGGACGAGGCGGCCTGGGCCAAGGCGATGAAGGACGGCGGGGGGTTGCTGACGGCCGCGATCGGCGCGTTCGAGGCGGTGGCCTGGGAGGCCGAGTCGCTGAAGGCCGCGCTGGAGGCGGTCGGCGCGGAGCGCGGGCTGAAGCTGGGTAAGACCCAGGCGCCGGTACGGGTCGCGGTCACCGGACGGTCCGTCGGGTTGCCGCTGTTCGAGTCGCTGGAGGTACTGGGACGGGACCGCGGCCTCGCCCGGCTGCGCGCGGCCCGGGACCGGGTGAACTCCTAGCCGATACCCGGCTCCCCGGGACAGCGGAAGTCGCCGAGTTGCTAGATGATGTAGAGAGCGCGACTATCTAGCGCGTCCCGCATCGATCCAACCCCATCCGCACGCTCCTCCGGCGTACCCCTCACGCAAGGAGTCGACAGTGAGTCGCCGTCCCACCCGGTGGCTGGCCTACCTCCTCACGGTCGGCGCGACCGTCCTCGCGCTCGGCATCGCCGGTCCCGCCTGGGCCGCCGACGAGCCGACCTCGCTCACCATCGCGGGCCAGAGCCTGTCCGACCCGATCGAGTTGCGGCAGGCCGCCCAGCCCGACCTGTTCAACCGGCTGCTGCACCAGGTCACCTGGATGGCCAGCGCCACCGGCGCGCCGGCCAGACCCGACCCGGCCACGCTCGGCCCGAAGTACACGGTGACGGTGCTGACCAGCGCCAGCCGCAGGGGGCGGCCCCGGAGGCGTGGTTCTACGTGTCGATGTCGGTCCCGGAACTGCTCCAGGCGGCCGGGGTACCGGCAGCCGACGAGAGCACGATCGGCCTCCAGTACCAGGATCCGGCCGGGTACGTCCCAGCCGCGGTCAACACCGACAACCGTCCGCTGGTCAACCTCCGGCAGATCGTCGACGGGCAGCGCCGCACGCTGCTCGCCTGGGCCGGTTCGGCGCTGGCCGTCCTGGCCCTGGTGGTCCTGGCCGCCCGGCGCAGCCGCCGGCGCTACGCCACCTGACGCCCGCGTGTCCGGCGGTCGGGACGTGCGAAGGTGGTCGCATGGCACCTGAGCAACTGGCCGCGACCCTGCGCCGGATCGAGCGCTCCGCCGGCGCCCTGTCGACGGCCAGCGTGGCCCGGATGGACGAGGTGCTGCCCTGGTTCCGCGAGCTGCCCGCGGACCAGCGCGCGTGGGTGATGCTGGTCGCGCAGGCGGGGGTACGGTCGCTGGTCGAGTGGCTACGCGACGCCGGGTCGTCCTCGCAGGAGGTTTCCGACGAGGTGTTCGACGCGGCACCCCGGGCCCTCGCGCGGTCGCTGAGCCTCCAGCAGACGGTACAACTGATCAAGGTGACCATCGACGTCGTCGAGGAGCAGGTACCGCACCTGGCCGCCCCCGGTGAGGAGGTGGCCCTGCGCGAGGCGGTGCTCAAGTTCTCCCGCGAGGTGGCCTTCGCCGCGGCCCGGGTGTACGCCCGGGCGGCGGAGTCGCGCGGCTCCTGGGACGCCCGGTTGCAGGCGATGCTCGTGGACGCGCTGCTGCGCGGGGACACGTCGGACGTACTCGCGAGCCGGGCGGCGGCCCTGGGCTGGTCGGACGTGTCCGTGGCGGTCGCCGTGGGCCGCTCGCCGGGCGGGGAGGCGGCCGCGGTGGTGCACACGGTGTACCGGGCCGCGCGGCGGATCGGCGTCGAGGTGCTCGGCGGCGTACACGGGGACCGGCTGGTCGTGGTGCTCGGCGGGGCACCGGATCCGCTCGGGGCCACCGAGAAGCTGCTGGTCGGCTTCGGGGACGGACCGGTCGTGGTGGGTCCGGCGGTACCCCGGTTGGACGAGGCGACCGAGTCGGCGCGGGCCGCGCTGGCCGGGTACCGGGCCGCCCCCGCGTGGCCGGCCGCACCCCGGCCGGTCGCCGCCGCCGACCTGCTGCCCGAACGGGCGCTGGCCGGGGACGCCGAGGCCCGGCGGATCCTGCGGCAGGACGTCTACGGCGCGCTGCTGCGCTCGGGCAACGAACTGCTGGAGACGTTGGACGCGTTCTTCGCGGCCGGCGGGGTGCTGGAGAGCGCGGCGCGGGCGCTGTTCGTCCACCCGAACACCGTCCGGTACCGGCTCAAGCGGATCAGCGAGATCACCGGACTGGCGCCATTCAGCGGCCGGGACGCGTACGCGCTGCGGGTGGCGCTGACGGTCGGGCGCCTGGACCCGACTTCTGTGACGTAGCGCACCTCGTGAGTCACTTTTAGTTACAACTTCCGCAACTGTCCGTCGAGCATTGGAGGAAGTGCACAAAGATCTTGGTCGGGTTTGTTGCCTGGCAGCACGGCGCGCACGGGCGTACTCCGGGAGAGTCATGAGCGTGCTCGCCGTACTCGCGCCCGGACAGGGCGCCCAGAAGCCGGGCTTCCTGACGCCCTGGCTGGAACTACCCGGTGCGGCGGCCCGGCTGCGCTGGTGGTCCACGCTCGCCGGCACCGACCTGGTGCACCTGGGCACGGAGGCGGACGCCACCGAGATCAAGGACACCGCGAAGACCCAGCCGCTCCTGGTGGCCGCCGCGCTGCTGGCCGCCGAGCACCTGCCGATGTACGACGTGGCCCTGGTCGCCGGACACAGCGTCGGCGAGCTCGGCGCGGCCGCGCTGGCCGGCGTCCTGAGCCCGGAGTCCGCGGTCACCCTGGCCGGCGTACGGGGCCGGGAGATGGCGGCCGCGTGCGCGCTGGAGCCGACCGGGATGGCCGCCGTTCTCGGCGGCGACCCGGACGAGGTGGTCGCCGCGATCGAGGCCGCCGAGCTGTACGCGGCCAACCGCAACGGCGCCGGACAGATCGTGGCCGCGGGCTCGACCGAGGCGCTGGCCAAGTTCGCCGCGCAGCCACCGGCCGGAGCCCGGGTACGCCCGCTGGAGGTGGCCGGGGCGTTCCACACGCCGTACATGGCCGCGGCCGAGCGGGCCCTGACCGCCGTGGCCACCGGCATACCGGTCGCCGACCCGCACAAGATCCTGCTCTCCAACCGGGACGGTACCGCCGTCGGCAGCGGGGTGGAGATGCGCCAGCGCCTGGTCGCCCAGGTCACCGCGCCGGTCCGGTGGGACCTGTGCCAGCGCAGCCTCACCGACATCGGGGTCACCGCGCTGATCGAGCTGCCCCCCGCCGGTACCCTGGCCGGCCTGGCCAAGCGGGCGCTGTCCGGGATCGAGATCCTCACCCTCAACACGCCCGACGACCTGCCGGCCGCGCGGGACCTGATCGCCCGGCACGGGGTGGTACCCAGCGGCGAGCCGACCCCGCAGTTCCGGGTCGTGGTCTCGACCGCCGCCGGTACGTTCGCGCCGTTCGCCGAGCTCGTCGAGGGTACCGAGGTCCGGTCCGGTCAGGTGATCGGGCAGGTCAGCACCAGGCAGGGATCGGTCGAGGTGACCGCGCACGAGTCGGGCGTACTCACCGAATGGCTCGTCCACCACGACGACCCGGTCGCGGCCGGGCAACCGCTGGCCCGCATCGGCGGTCAGATGTGAGCGCGGCGAGGCGTGCCGCGGACCAGGAGGTATGGTGACCCGCGGTTCCAAGATCATCGCGATGGGGCACTACCAGCCCGCGCGGGTACTGACCAACGACGAGATCGCGCAGATGGTCGACACCAACGACGAGTGGATCCGCGACCGGGTCGGCATCGTCACCCGGCGCATCGCCGACACCGAGTCGGTGGCCGACATGGCCGCCGCCGCGGCGGGTAAGGCGCTGGCCAACTCCGGCCTCTCCGCCGCCGAGATCGACCTGGTCACCGTCGCGACGTGCTCGTCGGTGGACCGCTGCCCGAACGTGGCCACCCGGGTGGCGGCCAAGCTCGGGATCGCCTCCCCGGCCGCGTACGACCTCAACACCGCGTGCTCGGGGTACGAGTACGCCGGAGCGGCCGTGGTGACCGGGGTCGCCGACGACGAGGAACCCGGCATCGGCCCGGTGATGTGGGGCTCCGCGCCGGACAAGAGCGACGTCATCACCATCGAGGGCTGGCGCCCGTACATTCAGCAGAGCGGCCAGACCGTGTTCCGCTGGGCCACGTTCGCGCTGCCGGCCCTGGCCGAACGGGCCTGCGCGGCGGCCGGCATCACGCCCCGGGACCTCGCCGCGTTCGTCCCGCACCAGGCCAACCTGCGCATCATCGAACCGCTGGCGCGCAAGCTCGGAGTAGTCGACGCGGTGGTTGCCAAGGATATCGTCGAGTCCGGTAACACGTCGGCCGCGAGCGTCCCCCTGGCCCTGTCCAAGCTGGTCGAGCGGCGGGAGATCCCTTCGGGGGCACCGGTCCTGCTCTTCGGCTTCGGCGGCGGCCTCACCTACGCCGGGCAGGTAGTCCGCTGCCCGTGACCGACCAAACCATGAGGAAGGAAATCCCTATGACGACCCGTGACGAGATCACCGCCGGCCTCGCCGAGATCCTCGAAGAGGTGGCCGGCGTGAGCCCGGACGACGTCGCCGAGAGCAAGTCGTTCACCGACGACCTGGACGTCGACTCGCTGTCCATGGTCGAGGTCGTCGTCGCCGCCGAGGAGAAGTTCGGCGTGAAGATCCCGGACGACGAGGTACAGAACCTGAAGACCGTGGGCGATGCGGTGTCCTACATCGAGAAGGCCTCGGCCTGACGTGTCCCGTCGCGAAGTTGTCGTCACCGGGCTCGGCGCGACCACCCCGCTCGGCGGGGATGTCGCGTCGACCTGGGAGGCGATGGTCGCCGGCCGGTCCGGCGTCATCGCCCTCACCCAGGACTGGGCGCAGCAGCTGCCGGTACGGATCGCCGCCGCCATGAAGGTCGATCCCGGTACCGTCCTCGACCGGGTCAAGCTGCGCCGGCTGGACCGCTCCGAAGCGGCCGCCCTGATCGCCGCCCACCAGGCGTGGGCCGATGCCGGGCTGGCGGACGCCGGCGTGGACGGCGAACGGCTGGCGGTCGTCGTGGGCAGCGGCATCGGCGGTGCCACCACGCTGCTCAACCAGGACGACATCCTGGAGGCGTCCGGGCCGCGCAAGGTGAGCCCGCACACCATCCCGATGCTGATGCCCAACGGACCGGCCGCCTGGGTCGGTCTGGAGCTGGGCGCGAAGGCCGGCGTACACGCGCCGACCAGCGCCTGCGCCACCGGCGCGGAGGCGGTCGCCTGGGCGCTGGACATCCTGCGCTCGGGCCGGGCCAACGTGGCGGTGGCCGGCGGTACCGAAGCGGTGATCCACCCGCTGCCGCTGGCCGGGTTCGCCGCCATGCGGGCGATGTCCACCCGCAACGACGACCCGGAGGCCGCGTCCCGGCCGTTCGACAAGGGCCGCGACGGTTTCGTCCTCGGCGAGGGCTCCGGCGCGATGGTGCTGGAGACCGAGGAGCACGCCCGGGCCCGTGGGGCGCGCATCTACGCCCGGCTGGCCGGCGCCGCGATGACCTCCGACGGGTACGACATCGTGCAGCCCGACCCGCAGGGGCACGGCATCGTCCGGGCCATCAACGCGGCGCTGCGGGACGCGGACGTGTCGGCCAGCGACATCGCCCACGTCAACGCGCACGCCACCTCGACAGCGGTCGGCGACATCGCGGAGATCGCGGCGCTGCGCCACGCGCGGGTCACCAACGCGGTCGTCACCTCGACCAAGTCGATGACCGGGCACCTGCTCGGCGCGGCCGGCGCGGTCGAGTCGATCGCGGCGATCCTGTCCGTGTACCACGGCATCGTCCCGCCGACGATCAACCTCGACGACCCGGACGACGCGCTGGACCTGGACGTCGCCGCCCTCAAGGCCCGGCACCTCGAGGTCCCCGCCGCGCTCAACGACTCGTTCGGGTTCGGCGGGCACAACGCCGTACTCGTCTTCACCAAGGCCTGACCGCACGACCCCGGAGGATCCCGTGACCACCACTCCCGTTGCCGCCGACGACGCAGCCGTGGACATCCGCGACCCGGAGGTCCGGCTGCGTTCGCTGTTCGACGAGGGCACGATGCGCCTGCTGATCCAGCGGGACGACTCGGGCGCGCTGTCCGCGCGCGGAGAGATCGACGGTACGCCGGCGGTCGCCTTCGCCACCGACGCCACCCGCATGGGCGGCGCCATGGGCACCGAGGGCTGCCGGCACATCGTGGACTCGATCGACACGGCGGTACGGGAGCGGGTACCGGTCATCGGGCTCCGGGTGCCGCAGATCTCCGTGGTACTCGGGCCGGCGGCCGGCGGCGCGGCGTACGGGCCGGCGCTGACCGACGTCGTGATCATGAGTGACGGCGGCCGGATCTTCGTGACCGGCCCCGAGGTGGTCCGCAGCGTCACCGGCGAGCAGGTCGACATGGAGCGCCTCGGCGGTCCCGAGCCGCACGGGCGGCGCTCCGGCGTCGTCCACGTGACCACCAAGGACGACGGCGCCGCGCTGGCCTGCGCCCGGCAGGTCGCCGCGCTGCTCGGGCACCAGGGTCGGCTCTCCCCCGCCGACGTGAGCGAGGACAGCGACCTCGGTACGCTGCTGCCCGCCGAGGCGAACCGGGCGTACGACGTCAAGCCGCTGATCAAGGGCCTGCTGGACACGCCCGGGGTGGAGCTGCACAGCAAGTGGGCGCCGAACATCGTCACGATGCTGGGGCGCTTCGCCGGTCGTACCGTCGGGGTGATCGCGAACAACCCGCTGCGCCTGGGCGGCTGCCTGGACGCGGCGAGCGCGGAGAAGGCGGCGCGCTTCGTGCGGATGTGTGACTCGCTCGGGGTACCGCTGATCGTGCTCGTGGACGTGCCGGGTTACCTGCCCGGCGTGGGCCAGGAGTGGGACGGCGTGGTACGGCGCGGCGCCAAGCTGCTGCACGCCTTCGCCGAGGCGGTGGTGCCCCGGGTGACCCTGGTGACCCGCAAGGCGTACGGCGGGGCGTACATCGCGATGAACTCCCGCTCGCTGGGCGCGACCGCCGTGTACGCCTGGCCGAACGTGGAGATCGCCGTGATGGGCGCCGCGGCGGCGGTGAACATCCTGCACCGCAAGAAGCTGGCGGCCACCCCGGTCGACCAGCGCGAGGCGATGCGCGCCCAGCTCATCGAGGAGCAGAGCAGGACGGCCGGCGGGGTCGGCCGGGCGCTGGAGATCGGCGTGGTCGACGACGTCATCGAGCCGAAGGAGACCCGGCGCCGGATCGCCGAGGCGCTGGCCGAGGCGCCCGCCGCCCGGGGCGCCCACGGCAACATCCCGCTGTAGGCGCCCGTCCCGGGGCTCTCCGTCTAGCCGATACCAGCGATCAGCCGACCTGGGTCAGCCAGGTGACCGGGGCGCCGTCGCCGGCGTACCGGTACGGTTCGAGCTCGGCGTCCCAGGCCGTACCCAGGGCCTTCTCGATGGCGTGCGCCAGCCCCTCCGGGCTGCGCGCGGCGGCCATCAGGCTGCGCAGCCGGTCCTCGCCGATCATCAGGTCGCCGTTGGCGCTCATCGCAGCGGTGAACAGGCCCCGGTTGGGTACGTGCATGAACCGCTGCCCGTCCACGCCGGGACTGGGCTCCTCGGTCACCTCGTAGCGGATCATGGGCCACTGGCGCAGGGCAGCGGCCAGCTCCCCGCCGGTGCCGGGGCGGCCGGACCAGGTGCACTCGGCGCGGCGGGCAGCGGGCTCGACGGGCTGGGTCGACCACTGGAGCGTCACCGGGGCGGCGAGGACGCGCGCGATCGCCCACTCGACGTGTGGACACACGGCGAGTGGGGTCGAGTGGACGTACACGACGCCACGCGTAGGCACGATTGACCTCCCCGGGAGCTGGCAGGTGCGTCTTCCCCTACGACCTGCGGTACTCACGGAGTGATCTCGTGACCATGATGCCGCTGCGACGCAAGTGGCGCCAGTCATTCGCGAAATTGCCCACCGAACGGATGGCCCGGTCCGGCGCCGCGACCCGTCGGGTAGACTGTGCGGTACTCAATCTTCGTACGTACCCGACAGGAGTCCCCGCGTGGCGAGCAACACCTCCAAGACCGCTCGCGCATCCGTTCGCGCCGGTCAGGCCGGAGCGGCGGGTGGCGCGCTGAGCGTGCTGGGTGAGTTCAAGTACCTCATCCCACTCAACCGTGGCAAGCACGCGTACGTCCGCAACCTCACCAACGGCAAGACCCTGCACCTGCGCACCGACTCCGACGCGTTCGTCGAGGAGATCCGGGTGCTCGCCGGTGCCGGCCACGGCGCCAAGGTCCGCGCCGAGCTCAACGCGCTCGCCGCCACCCACCCCGGGGACGGCTGGGACGCGACCGAGAAGCGCCTCGTCGAAGCGGGCGTCTTCGAGGGCTGAGCCGGTTCTTTCGCGTTGATGGCCCGCGCCGAGTCGGCGCGGGCCATCAACGTGTCCGGTGTCGGACGACCGTGGCGCGATCGGTAGGGTATTGGGACGCGAAAGGAGCCGGCCATGGACCAGGTGCAGCACTGGCTCGCCACCCTGCCGCCGCTCCTGGTCTATCTGGTCGTCGCGGTGGTCATCGGCACGGAGAGCCTGGGCATCCCGGTACCGGGCGAGATCGCCCTGGTCAGCGCCGCTGTCCTGGCCTCGACCGGCGCGGTGAGCGTCGGCTGGGTGGCCGTCGCGGCGAGTACCGGCGCGATCGTCGGCGACTCCATCGGGTACGCGATCGGCCGGCGCGGGGGCCGGCGGGTCCTGGAGCGGCTGGGTCGCCGGTTCCCCAGGCACCTCGGGCCACCACAGCTCGCCCACGCCGAACGGATCTTCGCCCGGTGGGGCGTATGGGCGGTGTTCTTCGGCCGGTTCGTCGCGCTGCTGCGCATCCTCGCCGGCCCGCTCGCCGGCAGCCTCAAGGTGCCGTACCCGAGGTTCCTGCTCGCCAACGCCACCGGCGGGATCCTGTGGGCCTCGGGCACCGCGTACCTGATCTGGGGCCTGGGTCGGGCGGCCGAGCGCTGGCTGTCGGACTTCTCGTGGCTCGCGCTGCTGGTCGCGGTGGTCCTCGGGATCGCCACCACGCTGTACCTGCGGCACCGTGCCAACCGCTCGATCCGGGCGCACGACTGACGTCATGAGCTCCGCCGCCGAGGAGATCGCCGCCGAACAGCGTCACGTGGACCGCGTGTACGCCCGGCTGGAGGTGCTCAAGAAGGAAGCCGCCGAGATCGAGCGGGCCGGGTACCAGATGGCCCACGCCGGTACCCACGGCGCGCTGGTCGAGCGGGACGCGATGGTCTTCCACGCGGCCCGGCGCCGCCGGCTGCTCGACGCCGAGCATGAGGGGCTGGTCTTCGGCCGGCTCGATCTCAAGGGCGGCGAGATCCGCTACGTGGGGCGGCTGGGGCTGCGCGACGAGAACGCCCGGGCGCTGGTCATCGACTGGCGCGCCCCGGCCGCCGCGCCGTTCTACCGGGCGACGCCGGTCGATCCGATGGACGTGGTACGCCGCCGGGTGATCCAGTCCTCCGGCGAGAAGGTCACCGGGGTCGAGGACGACCTGCTCGACCCGGAGTCCGCGCCGCCGGACCTGCGGGTGGTCGGGGACGGCGCGCTGGTCGCGACGCTGGCCCGGGCCACCGGTACCGGCATGCGCGACATCGTCGCCACCATCCAGAAGGAGCAGGACGAGGCGATCCGCTCCCCCGCCCTGGGCGTGACGATCGTGCGCGGTGGCCCGGGTACCGGCAAGACAGCCGTGGCGCTGCACCGCGCCGCGTACCTCCTCTACAACGACCGCCAGCGCTTCGCCGGCGGCGGCGTCCTCGTCGTCGGGCCCTCGCCGGTGTTCGTCAGCTACATCAGCCGGGTGCTGCCCTCGCTGGGCGAGGACGAGGTGACGCTGTCCGCGCTGGGCTCGCTGGTCGTCGGGGTGGAGGCCGGCCGGCACGACCCGGACGACGCGGCCACCGTGAAGGGGTCGCTGCGGATGGCGCGGGTGCTGGCCCGCGCGGCCCGCGACGAGCCGCCGGCCGCGCCCACCGAGCTGCGCCTGCTCTACCGGGGCACGCTGCTGCGCCTGACGGCGAAAGACCTGCTGGAGGTACGCACGACGGTGCTCGCCGGGGGCGCGCGGCGCAACGCCGTCCGGCCCAAGGCGGCCGGGCACCTGCTGGACGCGTTGTGGCGCCAGGCTTCCGGGCTCCTCGGGTCGGTACCCCCACGGGAGGAGTTCGCCACCGACATCGCCGAGCGCCGCGAGTTCACCGGGTTCATGCGCGCCTGGTGGCCCCGGCTGCGCCCGGTCGACGTACTGGCCTGGCTGGCCGACCCGGAGCGGGCGCGCCGGTACGGCAACGGGATGCTCTCCGGCGCCGAGGTCACCGCCCTGTCCGCGTCGCTGGCGCGGCCGGGGCTGTCCGTCGAGGACGTCGCGCTGCTGGACGAGCTGGACGAGCTGCTGGGTACCCCGCCGGCTCCCCCACGCCGGACCGCTGATCCCTTCACCGTGCAAGGGGTCCGGGAGGTCACGACGTACGCCGACCGGATGGCCGCCGCCCGGGGGCGGAACACCGAACGGCCGGCGGACTACCGGGAGTACGCGCACATCGTGGTGGACGAGGCGCAGGACGTGTCCCCGATGCAGTGGCGCATGATCGGCCGGCGCGCCGCGTACGCGAGCTGGACCGTGGTCGGCGACCCGGCCCAGTCGGCGTGGGCCGGCGACCCGGCCGAGACCGCCCGGGCCCGGGACGCGGCCCTGGGTACCCGCCGGCGCAGCGAGCACGTCCTGACCACGAACTACCGCAACTCGGCGGAGATCTTCGCGCTGGCCGCCGAGGTGGTCCGCAGGACCGAGCCGGACCTGGAGCTGCCGGTGGCGGTGCGCCGCACCGGCGTACCCCCGCGGCACGTCCTGACCACCGACCTGCCCGACGCGGTCCGGGGCGCCGCCGCGGACCTGTTGCGCGAGGTCGACGGTACGGTCGGCGTGGTGGCCACCCAGGCCAGCCGGGACGCGGTCGCCGGGTGGCTGGCCGGACTGGCGCCCGAACGGCTGCAGACCGTCACGTCGCTGGAGGCCAAGGGCATGGAGTACGACGGTGTGCTCGTCGTGGAGCCCGCGGCGATCCTGACCGAGTCACCGGCCGGTCGCCGTACCCTCTACGTCGCGCTCTCCCGCGCCACCCAGCGGCTGACCACGGTGGGCACCGACGACTCCTGGCGGGACTGAGCCGGGCTCAGACCGGTTCGGTGAGCTGGTGCTCGGGCGGGCGGGCCGGGGAGCCGAACAGGCCGAGCAGGCCCGAGACGTACAGCAGGCGGTGCACGTACGCCGTCGGGTTGGTCAGCACCAGTCGAACCCCGCTCGCGGCCGCCGCGTGGTAGCAGTGGACCAGCGCACCGATGCCCACGGAGTCGATGAAGGCCACGCCGGCCATCTCCACTCTGATCATCCGGGGTGTGCCGTTGACCAGCAGGCCGCTGACCGCCTCCCGGATCTCGTGGGCGTTGTCTCCGTCGATCTCGCCGATCGGGCTGAGGACGACGGTGCCACCGGCTTCGGTGCGCGCGGTGATCGACAGGGTGGACATCGGGCCTCCAGGTCGGCTGCGGTGGCAGCCCGTGCTCGCTGGGCGGGACCGTTCCTGCGGGGGAACTCGGACGGGGCGAAACGTGAGCCCGTACTTTCTACCACATTCGGGCCGGGTTAACACTCGGGAGATTTGCGGAATGTAGTACTCAGCTTGCCCTCCGCAATGTTCTCCCCAATGTTCTCCACATGTCCTCTGTGATCGAGGCGGGGTTCGCCCGGGTACAGCATGGACCCTGCGGCCGGATTCCACACCTCGAAACCGGCCGGCGGATCACCCGATCGGGTACCTCCGGTTTTACACCGCCGATACGGGCAGGCGACCTCCCGGTCATCGGCCCCGCCTACCGTCATCGACGCGGTCAGTACAGGGGTGTGGCTGATCGCGGGCGGGAAATGCGAGTGCGCCGCCCGGGACGGGTGCCACCTTCCGTCCCGGGCGGCCCGTTCCCCGCCCCGGTCCGCTTCCGGTCGACCGAGGTCGTGCCCCGGCTGGACAGAACCGGTAGGCTGTGCGCCGGCCCTGACCCCCCGCGAAGGATCCGCTTATCCCGATGAGACCGATCCGCCGGATGCTGGCACCGCTCGCCGTCGTGGCGATGCTGCTGGCGGCTCCCGCGCCGGCTCACGCGGATCCGTCGCCGAGCAACCCCGATGGCGCCCACCCCTCCGGCTCGCTCCAGGGCCAGCCCACCGCCGC
>VAXX01000455.1:21389-26623 GCA_005885115.1 Actinomycetota bacterium
ACGACTTCGTCGAACGGGCCTCGGCGCTGCGCCAGCTCGCCCGCTCCGAGGATCTGGAACTGCACGACCTCAACACGCTGCGGGACAGTGCCGCGCAGACCCAGGCGCAGCTCGACGCGGCGGTCAACACCGCGAAGGTACAGACGGCGGAGCTGGAGCGGCGCAAGGCGCAGATCACCCAGGCGCTGGATGTCGCCGGGGGCGGCCCGACCACCGGCGTGGTGATCCCGGCCCCGAGCGCCCAGCCGGCGCCCCGCAACCCGGACGGCAGCTTCCCGCCGGAGAAGTGCACGATCAAGGATCCGACCACGTCCGGGTGCCTGACCCCGCGTACCCTCCACGCGCTGCAACAGGCCCGGCTGGCCGGCTTCACGCACTACACGGCGTGCTGGCGGCAGTCCACCTGGGGCGAGCATCCGTTGGGTCGGGCCTGCGACTTCGCGGCGGCGCCGGGCGGCTTCGGCGGGATCGCCACCGGCGCGGACCGTGACTACGGCAACCGGCTCGCCGGGTACTTCATCGCCAACGCCAGCCGGCTCGGGGTGCTCTACGTGATCTGGTACCACCAGATCTGGGAGCCCAGCCGCGGCTGGCACTACTACAAGGGCGACGGCACACCCTCGGGTGACCACATGAACCATGTCCACCTCTCGGAGATCTGAGCTCTGGGTCGTCGCCGGGCCACCGGGTGCGGGCAAGTCGACCGTGGCGGGCCTGCTGCTGGAGCGGCTGGACCCGGTACCGGCGTGGCTGGACAAGGACACCGTGTACGGCGACTTCGTCGCGGCCGTACTGCGCCGGGCCGGCCGGCCGCCGGGCGAGCGTGAGGGACCGTGGTACGACGAGCACGTCAAGGCGTACGAGTACGCCGGGCTCACCGCGACCGCCCGGAAGGTCCGCGACGCCGGTACCCCGGTCCTGCTCGACGGCCCGTTCACCGGGCAGATCCACGACCCGGTCCGGTGGCACGACTGGGTACGGGAGCTGGGCGGCGAACCGGTGCGGCTGGTCTGGGTACGGGCCGACGCGGCGACCCTGTACGCCCGGCTCACCGCCCGGGGGCTGGCCCGGGACGGGCAGAAGCTGGCCAGGTTCGCCCAGTTCGTGACGGCGGTACGGGCCGACGAGCCGCCACCCGTACCGCACCTGGCCGTGGACAACCGGCTCGGGGCACCGCCGCTGGCCGAGCAGGTCGAGAGGCTACTGAACCACGAGGGGCTACCGCGCTAACAGGCGCGGCCGTCGATGGTGCACCCGGTCGGCGGGCCACCGACCGGTCCGAGGCCGACGGCTGCGACCGAGACGGTGAAGCTCACCGTGCCGTGCGCCGGTACGGTCGCGTCGCCGCTGGGCGTGAACGTGACGGTGCCGGTCGGCGGCTGGGTGTGCGCGGCACCCTTGGCGTCGGTGACCAGCTCCGCCGCCGGGAACGTCAGCGCCACGGTCCAGCCGGACACCGGTACCCCGCCCGGGTTGGTGATCGTCACCTGGACCTCGTACCCGGTCATGCCGCTGCTCGACGTCTTGTACACCGCGTGCAGCGGCGCCGGCTGCGGGGGCCGCGAGGTGCGCTCCGGGGACGGGCCCGGCGGCGGGACGACACCGGGGGCGGGCGCGACAACGCCTCCCCCACCCGTACCACCGCCTGGGCCGATGACCGGGCCCCCACCGGGCGCGACGGCCGCCCCGGGAGCCGGACCACCCACCGGCAGCGCGCCGCCCGGGTCCGGGTTGGTCGGTGAGTCGAGCACGCCGGTGCCCATCCCACCCAGCCCGTCGCCCGGACTGGCCGGGGTGCCCTGGGCCAGTCCGCCGGGGCCGGAGCGGGTGAGCAGCAGGACCAGCGGTACCACCGCCAGCACCCCCAGCACGGCGCGGACGAGCAGGACGAACAGCGGCCGCAGGCCACCGCGCGGCTCACTCGGCCAGGCCGCCGGCGCTCCTACCGACCGTCCCCGGGTCACGTCTCGACGATAACCCTCGGTTGTGTGGTTGACAGCGCGGCGCTACCGGCGGGTCGGCCAGGGTGCGCCCTCGGTCGGCAGGCCGGGCAGGTAGACCACGTCCAGCCGCAGCGCCGGCTCGGCCCCGGCGAACTCGCGCAACCGTTGCGCCACCAACGGATCGCTGACGATCACGCGGACCGGGACCGGAGCGCCCCGGACGATGTTCTCCAGGGCGGCGATGCTCGCCTCGACCCGTGGGGCGAGGACGCCGTCCGGGTTGCCCGGCGCGCGTACGCGCACCAGGTCGTTGACCTTGTCCATCTGGTACACCTGGGTGCCGAGCAGGCCGAGCTGGTGGTTGGCGGTCGCGGCGACGAGCGATACGTGGGCGTTGAGCAGGCCGTTGCCGTCGAACACGATCAGCGTCGGCTTTCCGTCGCCGAGGTACCCGGCGTTGTTGAGGAAACCGAGCGCGGAGGCGTACGGGCCGTAGATCAACCGGCCCTTCGCCCACACCGCACCCCAGTTGGTGTCCGGGCCCGGGCGCATGTCCTCGTACCGGAACTGCACCGGGCGGAAGGCGACCGCGCCGGTGAGCACGAGCGCGAGGACCACCGCCGTGGCCGAGGACAGCAGCCGCGCCGCCGGCCGCCACCGGGCCGGCGCCCGCCATCCGGACCCGTCGCGCACCCGCAGCGCCAGCGTGCCGGCCGCGACGAGATAGCAGACCAGGACGGCCTGCAGCATCTTGTAGAGGTAGTACTGGGTCGCCCCGACCGTGGCCTTCTGGTACAGCCAGGTCAGGAGGGTGACGACGGTGACCGCCGTGGCCGTCCCGGCCAGCACCTGAAGCCGGGGAAGCCGGCGCAGCGCGGGCACCAGCAGGCCGGCCGCCGCGAGCGCCGCGACGAACAGGAGCGTCCGCTTGGGTACGGGCACGATGAAGCCGTACAGGGTGAGCTGCTTACCGGCGTTGAAGTGGAAGAACAGCGGCGGTACGACCAGGGGCAGCGCCGCGACCGTCCCGGCGACCACCAGCACGGCGAGGGTCGGCCAGCGGTGCCGCCAGAGCCGGCGCCGGTACACCACCATGCCGACCAGCGCGGCCACCCCGACCAGCGGCAGGAACAGGGTGTACGCGAACCCGACCGCGACCACGAGCGCGGCGGTGAGCAGAAGCTGCTCGCCGACCCGGGCCGGGGGCCGGGCGAGTATGGCGACCGCGAGCGCCAGGAACGCCAGCGCCAGTACCTCCGGGTCGAACGCCTCCCAGACCAGGGTCGTCATGACGCCGGTACCCAGCCACGCGGTCACTGCCGCGCAGACCAGCACGGCACGCCACCCGCCCAGCCGGGGGCCCGCCGCCCACCGGGCCGCCCATCCGGTGGCCAGCACGAAGAAGGCGTACCCGACCAGGACGTACCGGTAGTAGTGCACGAGTACGGTCAGCCCCGCGGCCGGGTGCCCGCCGGTGACGAAGGACTCGATCAGCGCGTACAGGTAGTGCATGCCGCTGGGGTACGTCCGCCCGGTGCCCTCGTCGATGATCGAACGGGCCCGGTCGAAGTCGAGGAACGTGTACCCGCCGACCCGCCCGATCGCGTCGAACAGGGTGGTGTGCCGCATCCGGTCCCCGTTGATCGCCGAGTACGCGAGGTCCTGGGTCGGGGTACCGCGCAGCGTCGGCAGGGCCACGACCAGACCGGCGGCCGCGGTACCGGCGAGCAGGATCAGGTCCGAGCCGCGCAACCGCAGCGGAAGCTGTGGCCGGCGGCCCAGGGCCAGGCCGGTGAGCACCAGTACGGTCAGTGTGCTGCCGGCCACCGGTACCGGTGCCAGGCCCCACGGCCACACCGAGAACACCAGCCCGGCGGCGATGAGCAGGCCGGCCAGCGCCCCGGCGGCGGGTACCAGGCGGTCCAGCAGGGTACGCCCGGTCCGCAGCAGAGATGCCGTGCCGGCCAGCAGCACGACGAGCACGAGCGCGTCGAGCCCGACCAGGTGGGCCAGGATCGGCAGGACCCAGGCACCGGCGAGCAGCGCCACGGCGACCGCGTACCGCCGGGGCGGGCGCGGGAGGGATCGCAGTGGCGTGCCCGAACCCGGGCGATCCTCGGCTACGGAAGCCTCCGGCCTGCTGTCGACTGCCATCGGTAACGTCCTCTCGACCCGGCGGCGCGCGGGTCGCGGCTGGATAACGGCGCAGCGCACAACGTACCGCACGGGCGGCGTACCATCCGGCGCGCCACTAACTGCATGGGTGACCGTCGATGGTGCACCCGGTCGGTCGGCCGTCGAACACGGCGTCGACCCGGAACCGGAACCGTACGGTCCCCTGCGCGGGTACCGACCGGGTGGGCGCCGTCGGGATGAACGTGACCGTCGCGCCGTCCTGCCGGTACGCGGCGCCGGACGCGCCGGACACCGTCGCGCCCGAGGGCAGGGTGATCACGACCGTCCAGCCGGTGACCGCCACCCGGCCGGTGTTGCTGATCGTCACCTGACCCTGGTAGTTGCCCATGCCGAGCAGGCCCGGCCCGCCGATCGTCACGTACCGGGCCGACAGCGTCGACGGCGGGCTCGGCGACCGCCCGGGTGAGCTGGTCGGGCGGGCCCCGGGACTGGCCGGGGCGGACGGGCTCGGGCTGCCCACCGGGCCGGGATCGGTGCTGCCCACGCTCGGGGCGGGGATCGGCGCGGGGACCCGGATGACCGGTACCTGACTGGTGGCGCTCGGGTCCACCGCACCGGCGCCGGTGAACGGGCCGGACGGGCCGGTGAGGATCGAGAACATCGGTACGCCGACGCCCAGAGCCAGGACCGCCAGCACGGTGGCGAGGCCGACGCTGAGGTGCGGCGCCGGGGTCCGCACCGCCCACCCAGCCTTGGTCACCGTCGAATGATAGGGGCCACCGACCGGTTCCTGGTCACCCGGTGCGGTTGACGTGGTCGGCGCACCCCTCCTAATGTTTTGAAAGACTTCGATGCCCGTCCCGCCGGAGCCGTCCGCCGCACGCCGCCGGAGGCCACGATGAGGACGATCACCCGGGTGGGCCCGCTCCTGGCCGCCGCCGCGCTGCTCGCGGCCGTGCCACCGGTCCTGGCGCACGCCGCGACCACTTCCAACGCCGCGCCTGCCTTCGCCGCCGCGACCACCTTCAACGTGCGCGACTACGGGGCCAAGGGCAACGGCACGACCCTGGACGACGACGCGATCGACCGGGCCATCGCCGCGGCCAGCGCGGCGCCCGGCGGGACGGTGCTTTTCCCGACCGGTACCTATCAATC
>VAXX01000456.1 GCA_005885115.1 Actinomycetota bacterium
ATCGAAGCGAACCGACCCTGGTGGTGGTCGGCGAAGGCGCCGGCAGCAAAGCGGACAAGGCAGCCGAACTGGGTGTGCGGGTACTGCCAGCGGAGAAGTTCGCGGCACTGCTCCAGGCACACACCGCCGGGGACTCTGACACGGTCGCGGAAATCCTCGCCGGGCAGAGGTTCGCGGTCAGCTCAGGCCCTGGCGGCCTGGACACGGTGGTCGAGCTGAACGTCACTGGGGTGCAGCACGGGTACCAGTTTGATCGTGGTAGACACGAGGATGGTGGGCAGTTCGCGAGGTGCCCACCCGGCTGGCGCTCTCGGGGGCGTGACGCGGACGGTGTTATGGGCCGGGACCCGTTGGGGGACCCGGCCCATACCCGGGTATCAGGCGATCAGGTACGTGCCGATGAAGCCCACGAACACCGCCGCGTCGCGAAGTTTGCCGTCCGTCCCGTAGCAGTTGACGTGGATCCCGTCGGTCGGGTTCCAGTACTGGACGTTGCAGGTCGTGCCGTCGGCGTTTCCGCCGGTCGAGACCTGAACGCCTCCGTGGGACAGGTCAGGGTCGAGCGGGGAGTGGACGACGTAGGTGCCCGCGCTCAGACGCGTCACGGTGAGGTTGCCGCCACCGCCGGCGAACACGATGCCTGGAGAGCTGTCGCTCGCCGCCGTATGCGACGCCTGGCCGTTCGACTCCACGTACATGCTCGGGTAGCCGTTGCCACTGCCCTGCCACACGGGCAGGCCCAGGACGTTTCCGTCGAGCACCCACGTCATCGCGAACATGGCGTCGACCACCGCCCCCGCGGGCGTCAGGCAGACGACGTCGGCGAGCTCGCTGGTGACCGGTATGCCGCTCTGCCCGAACTGGTTGATGACGCACCGCTCGTTTCCGGCGCCGTACGCGGTGATCTCCCAGTGACCGAAGCTGGAGCCGACGTTGCTCACCGGGACGGACACCCGGTAGACGCCGGTGGCGCGGTGGGTGACCGTATTGGACTGCCCGGTCGAGTTGGCCTGGTACGCGGCGGCCGGCTGGTACGGGCTGTCCAGCGGTGCCGACGCCTGGTTCGCCCACAACCAGGCGTGCTTCGGTCCGAGCTGGTTGGTGAAGCTGACCGTGTACTGGCTGTCGACCGCGGCTCCGCTGATGGTGAAGCACTGGACGTGGACCTGTTGGATCGTCGAGTTCGACGGGCTGGGACCCCACCTGGCGACCTTGCAGGAGTTGGAGTTGCCGCCGTACGCGGTGACCAGCACGGTGCCAGAGAAGCCGCCGAGGCCCGGCAGGTTCACCGTGTACTGGCCCGCGCCCGTGCCGTCGTGGGTGATGGTGTTCACGCCACCGGTCGAGTTGTACGAGTAGCCGGCGTCGGCGGTGTAGCTGGGGTTGCCCGGCGAGCTGGCCCAGACGTACGCGCTGCCGGTCGTCGCCGCGTACGCAACGTGTGTCACCACGCCGGTTACCGCGATGACCACGGCCGCGCCGGTCAACGCCGCGCCGACGACTGTTCTCTTTCGCACCATGCCTCCGGATGCCTTCGCGATCGATCAAGGGGAGCACCAGGGCCGGGGCGAAGGGCCGGTGTCACAAGATCGTTGCGCAGGCGGTGGCGGCTGTCAATCGACCTCAGGTGGTCAAGCACGGTGCGCTGGAGAGAGATCTCGACAGGCCCCGGGATCAAGAGTCTGCTGCTCTACCGTTGAGCTAGCGGCCCGCGCTGCCAGGCTACCCGACCCCTCGCCCGGGCGAGGTACGCCACCTGGTCTGTGCCGAGCCGGATGTGTCGTAGCGCGCGTGCCGGAACCCCCGGGATCTCCTCCGGAAAGGTGGGGGTCCGTCGCCCCGTCGGGCGACGGACCCCGGTCATCACTTGCTTGGGGTGTAGGACTGCGCGAGCGGTGCCGCGAACAGGTCCTGTACCTGGGTCAGGCCACCGGCGGCGGCGGAGTCGGGCTTGAGGATGTAGGTCTGGCGGGCCGGGATCCCGCCCGGCTTGCTGAAGTCCAGCGGGGCGATCAGCCCGTTGGTGTCGACGTGGGACTGGCTCTGGAACGCCTTGAGCAGTCCGGCCCGGGTCAGGTCGTTGTTCTTGCAGGCGGTGTCGAGGATGCCCGCCATGATCTGTGCCTGGGCGTACCCGAAGAGGGCGTACTGGATTTTGATCGCGTCGGAGTACTTGGCCACGAACGCGTCCCGTACCTGGGCCGCGCCCGGTGCGGTCGCGCTGAACGGCGCGATCGACGTGGCGACGTACAGCTGCTTCTCCAGCGCCGGCTTCGCGGCGGTGGCCAGCAGCGCGGTGCTGAACGACGGGGCGTTAGCCACGAACGGGACGGCGTACCCGCTCGCGGCGGCGACCCCCACGGCGGACGCGGTCTGCGCCGGCGCGACGGTGAGCAGGATCGCCTTGGCACCGGCCGACTTCAGGGCGGTCACCTGGGCGGTCAGGTCGGCTGTGGTCGGCTTTATCTTGTACGGCAACAGTTCCAGCCCGTACTCCTTGGCCGCGGCCACCACTCCGGCGTCCCCGTTCTCGCCGTAGTCGCCCTCGTGGAAGATGTGGCCGATCTTGTCGCCCTTGGTCAGGCCCTTGTTCTTCACCAGCCAGTCGACGGCGTTGATCATCTCGACGTCGTACGTGGTGCCGCTGATGACGACGTACGGGTTGCTCAACAGGCTGGAGGACCAGGACAACGCGCCGGTCAGCATCTGGTCGGACTGGATGCTGTCGAGCAGCGCGGCGATCTCCGGCGAGCCGAGCAGCTCGTGCAGCGCGAGGACGTTGTCCTTGATGGAGGCGTACGCGGTCACCGCGTTCTGCGGGTTGTACCCGTGGTCCTTGAGCACGAACTGCACCTTGCGACCGCACACGCCGCCCTTGGCGTTGCGGTCGTCCCAGAACAGCGTGCGGCCCTGCTCGACCGCCTTGCCCAGCCCGGCGTACGGCCCGGTCCGGTCGGTCAGCACGCCCAGGGTGATGGTGGTGTCGGTGACTCCGGGTCCGGTCGCGAGCTTGCCCGCGCTCGGGCTCGATGACGCGTCAACGACTTTGGTACTACAGCCCGCGGCCCCGAATACGGCCACGAGCGCGATCGCCAGAACGGCTCGGCGTTTGGTCAAGTGCATCTCCTCTATCGGTTTCTACGGAATCGGTTGGCGACGCGCCGGCCGAGGCCGGCCGCGCCGCCCGGTTCGATCAGGAGCAGCAGGATGAGCGCGATGGCGTACCCGAACCGGGCCGCGACCGCGGGGCTCACCCCGTCCCCGCCGGGTTCGGCGAGTCCGGGCAGGACGTCGGCGTACCGGTCGAGCAGGCGCGGCAGGCTGGCCACGAAGAACGCGCCGACGATCGCGCCGGCCGCTGAGCCGAGCCCGCCGAGCACGACCATGACGAGGAACTCGATGGACATCGCATAGTCGAACGTCACTGGCACGATGCGCCCGAAGGCCAGCGCCAGCAGTACCCCGCCGAGCCCCGCGTACATGGACGAGACGAGGAACGCGTAACCCTTGTAGCGGGTCACCGGTACGCCCATCATGCCGGCCATCAGCTCGCTGTCGCGCACCGCGCGCAGCGCGATCCCGGGCCGGCCACGGACCAGATTGCGGTGGTACAGGTAGGCCAGCGCGGTGACCGCGAGGCCCAGGTACCACAGCCGTTCCTCGCGATGGAACGGCACGCCCAGCACGAGCAGTTGCGTGCCGGGTGCTCCGTCGTCGAAGCCGAAGCCGCCGATCGTCAGCGGCGGTACGGTCCGGCCGTTGTACCCACCGGTCACCAGCGGCGCGTTGGCCAGGATGTGCTGTCCGGCGAAGACGAGTGCGAGTGACGCGATGCCGAGGTAGATCCCGCGCAACCGGGCGGCGACGGGGGAGAACAGCAGACCGGCCAGCCCGGCGAGGAGTACGGCCAGCACGAGCGCGATCAGCGGTGGCAGCCCGAGCCCGCCCTGGTGGCTCACCCCGACGGTACGGCTGGTCCCGGCGAGGTACGTGTAGCCGTACGCGCCGACCGCCACGAAGAACGCGTGCCCCAGCGAGAGCTGGCCCGCCTGCCCGAGCAGCAGCCCGAGCCCGATCGCCGCGACCGCGGCCGCGAACGCGAACAGCCCGAGGGTCAGCCAGAACCGGTCCAGGTAGAAGGGGACCGCGGCGAGGACCACCACGGCCGTGGCGACCGCCGGTAGGGCAAGGCTGCGCGTGCGCCGGGGGGAAACGGGAACAGTTGTCACGGGGACCGCGACGTCGACCTTAGACACGGTGCAGCTCCCTCGTCCCGAACAGACCGGTCGGCCGGACCAGCAGGACGAGCACCATCACCGCGTACGGCATGACGGAGTGGAACCCTTGCCCCAGAAAGGAGAGCCGCTCCTCGTACCCCTCGGCGAGCGACTCGGCGAGGCCCACCACGAGCCCGCCGACGATGGCGCCGCCGATCGAGTCGAGTCCGCCGATGATGGCCGCGGGGAAGGCGGCCAGTGCCACCGACGCCGTCGCCGGTTGCAGCCCGGGGGTGGGGAACGCGGTGATGAACACCCCGGCCACCGCGGCCAGCCCGCCGGCGAGCGTCCACGCGAGCGCCGAGATGACCTTTCGCGGTACGCCCATCAACGCGGCCGTGGGTGCGTCGTCGGCGACGGCGCGCATCGCGACGCCCCAGCGGGACAGCTTGAACCAGGCCAGGAACAGCCCGATGAGGACGACGCTGGACACCAGTCCGGCGACCCGGGCCTGCGGTACGTCCACCGCGCCGAGCCGGACCACCCGGTCACCCCACGGATCCGCGATGGACAGGATGTCCACGCCGATCCGCCGGGTGATCTCGGTCTGCGCCAGGATGTCCACGCCGATCGTCATGATGCTGACCGTCACGACCGAGGTACTCGCGATCGGCGCGACGAGAAACCGTTGCACGACAAGGCCGGTGAGCGCGGCGAGGAGTACCCCGCCGAGGACCGCCAACGGGAACGCGACCTGTGACAGGCCGAGCCGGGCGATGGTGTACGCCCCGATCATCAGCAGTGCCGGGTGCCCGAAGTTCACCACGTCGCTGGCTTTGAAGACGACGACGAAGCCGAGGGCGAGCAGGGCGTACACCGCGCCGAGCGAGACGCCGCCGGCGAGCAGCTGGAGAAACTGGGTCACGACTCCCCTTCCGTACCGAGGTAGGCGCGCTGGACGGCGGGGTCCCGCCGTACCTCGTCGGGGGTGCCGTCGGCGATGCGTACCCCGAAGTCCAGGACCGTGATCCGGTCGGCTATCCCCATCACCAGGCCCATGTCGTGCTCCACCAACAGGATCGGGATCCCGAGCGCGTCGCGGATGTCGCGGATCAGGTGCGCCATGAGGGCGCTCTCGTGGGCGTTCATCCCGGCGGCCGGCTCGTCGAGCAGGAGCAGCTCCGGCTCGACGCACAGCGCGCGGGCGACCTCGACGCGCTTCTGGTCGCCGTACGGCAGCCGTCCGGCCGGGGCGTGCAGAACCTCGGTCAGGCCAAGGAAATCCGCGATCTCCCGTACCCTGGCCCGGTGCCGGCGCTCCTCCCGGCGTACGTGCGGCAGCCGCAGCGCCGTACCCGTGAACCCGGCCCGGGTCAGGTGGTGCCGACCGAGCACCAGGTTCTCCTCGACCGTCGCGGCACCGGAGAGCGCGATGTTCTGGAAGGTACGCGCGACGCCCAGCGCGGTGATCTCGTACGGCGCCCGGTGGGTGAGGTCGACGTCGCGGAAGCGCACCGAGCCGCGCGCCGGCCGGTACGCGCCGGACAGCACATTGAACAACGTGGATTTGCCGGCTCCGTTGGGACCGATGACCGCGTGGATCGCCCGGGGCGCGACGGTGAAGGAGACACCGTCGAGTGCGGTGACCCCGGCGAACCGTACCGTTATCCCGTCGACCTCCAGCGCGCTCATCGCGCCGCCTCGCTACGCTCGCCAGCCCGATGAGGCACGTGGCCACGGAGCCCATGATTCGTTCGCCGACCCTCGCTCATGGCGACCACCGGGTCAGTACCGGCCGGCCCGGCCGGGACGTGTGCAGCTCCTCGTCGACGGCCAGCTCCGCGTCGTGCCCGAGATACCGGTCGCGCACCGAGTCGTCGGCCGAAAGCTCCGCCGCCGGGCCGGAC
>VAXX01000527.1 GCA_005885115.1 Actinomycetota bacterium
CGGCCGCGCGCCTGTTCCGGCTGCTGGGCCTGCACCCCGGCCCGCAGGCGGGCACCCCGGTCGTGGCCAGCCTCGCCGGCCTGCCACCGTCGGCGCTGCGGCCGGCGCTGGCCGAGCTGACCTCGGCGCACCTGCTCGCCGAACCGGTCCCCGGCCGGTACGCCCTGCACGACCTGCTGCGCGCGTACGCCACGGAACTGGCCGCAACCGACCCGGAACGGCCCGCGGCGCGGCACCGGATGCTGGAGCACTACCTGCACACCGCGTGCGCCGGAGTCGCCCGGGTGGATCCGCACGCCTACCCGACCCCGCTCCCACCGCCCGACGCGGGCGTGGCCCCCGAGGAGATCCGCGACGGCGAGCACGCCCTCGCCTGGTTCACCGCCGAACGGCCGGCCCTGCTCGCCGCCGTCCGGCTCGCCGCCGAGGCCGGCCTCGACGAGCTGGCCTGGCGGCTGGGCGGGGTGGCGAGCGACCTGCTGTCCCTCGAAGGCGACTGGGCGGAGCTCGCCGCCGTCGGATACCTCGCCCTCGACGCCGCGGCCCGGCTGGACGACCGCGAGGCGCAGTCCCGTACCCACCGGAAGGTGACCGTCGCCCTGATCCGGCTGGGCCGCTTCGACGACGCCGAGAAGCAGCTGCGCTGCGCCCTGGACATCGCCCCCGACCCGCGCGAAGAGGCTCTCGTGCACCACTGGATGGCGGTACTGCTGGAGGCGCGCGGCGAGTACGCGCGGGCGCTGACGCACGTGCAGCGGTCGGGGGAACTCTTCACGCGGCTCGGCGACCGGATCGGCGCGGTCCGCGCGCAGGCGATGGCCGGATGGCTGCACACCAACCTGGGCGAGTACGATGTGGCCCTGGGCCAGTGCCAGGAGGCACTGGCCCAGATGCGGGCGCTCGGCGACGAGTTCGTCCAGGCGGCTGCCCTGGACACCATCGGGCACGCGTACCGGCACCTGGGCGAGTACGCCCTCGCCGTGGAGTACTACACCCAGGCGGCCGAGCAGTGCGGCGCTATCGGCGACCGGCACACCCGGGCACAGAGCCTGGTGAGTCTCGGCGAGGTGCTGGCCGAGACGGGCGACCCGGCCGGTGCCCGGACCACCTGGCAGCAGGCCCTGGAGCTGCACGAGGTTCTCGGCTACGACACCGCCGACATTCACACCAGACTGGCCGGGCTGACGGCTACGGCAGGATAGGCACCTGACGACCCGGGGCCGCTACGTGAAACTGGACGCGGTCGCCCTGGACCGTCGGGATTGAGCGAGTCCGATCCGCCGACCACCGGATGTCGCGGCACGGCCGAGGTCACGAGGGCTGCCCCCGACGGAGCGACCGCGCACGAACGTAGCGCTGACCGCGATGGAGATCGCGACGCTGGACCGGATGTTCCCGGGCCGGGCGGTGATCGGCGTCGGACACGGCGTACGGGACTGGATGGGTCAGGTCGGCGCCCGGGTCGAGTCGCCGCTGACGCTGCTGCGGGAGTACTGACCGCGCTGCGCGAGGCTGATCCGGCGCACCGCTGTCGGCGCGAGGTGATTCGAGGTCAGCGACGGCCAGGGAAGAACTGGCGGATAGGCACCAGCAGCCCGGCCAGCGACAGGACGATGAACACGACCTGGTGAACGTGATCCTTACCCGGCGGCAACCGGCCTACCAGATGCAAGGTCCAGAACACCGGGTAGAACCAGAACGCGTACCAGGCCCAACGTTCCCGCCGCCGGTACGGGTGCACGGCGGTCAGCACACCGAACAGCCCCAACCCGGTCGAGGCGAGGCCGTCAGCCCGCATCAGCGGCTCGTCACCGGACGCTGGTACGACTGCCACGACCAAGCCGAAGACGAGGATGCCGACCCCGACGACGAGCAGGCAGATCCACCCGAACCGGAGGGAGGTGCTCGCGCGTCGCACGCGAGGAATCTACCGCTGCAACCTGCCGGCGGACATCGGCGGGCGTGGTGCCGGTTGTGATCTCAGGACCACGACCAGGTCGCACACCACCGCAGCTGAGCCGCCAACGCGCGCTCGTTCGACACATCACCTGCTGGCGCGTTCCAGGGGGACACGAACCAGCAGCAGCGCTGCGACCGCCTGGGCATACGAGTCGGGGTCTTCCTCCCACAGCTCGCGCCACTCCGAGTTGTCGGCGTTGATCCGGTCAAGTGCACGAAGCGCCAGCGACGGAAGGTCATCGGGCAGGTCGATGCGGCCGCCGGCGAGCAGAAAGTTCGGTGCGTACGGAGAGGTGACCGGTGTCCCGTCGGGTAACTGGGATACGAGGATCGCCGCGGGTGGGGGACCGCCGGCCCGCTACAGGCCGTTGGTCCACTGATACGTGCTGGGCACGTTCGTCTGCTGGGCCTGGGTGCCGTACACGAGGGCGATCTCGTCGTGCGCGGCCAGGACCAGGTCGGCGGGGGCGCCGGTGTACGGCTTGCCGTTGACGTACGCCTTGAGCTGGTGGGTGCCGTCGACGGTCAGGCCGCCGATGTGGTCCGCGGCCAGGGACACCTGCCACTCGGTGAAGAACTGGCCGAGGGTGAACGTCGCCGGTGCCGTGGGGGACTCGATGTGGATGACACCGGTGGTGTCGTGGCTGTGCAGCGGGCTGATCCGCTGCCGTACCTCGTCGATGCCGATGTTCGCCGGTATCTGAACCGGGGCGCCGTTGATGATGATGTCGAGGTGGGCGTGGATGTGGACAGCGTTGCCTTCCTCGCCGAGCATGGGCAGCCCGGCAGCGGCCACCGCGGCCGCGGTGTCGGCGGGCGTGTCCCATGGCGGGTTGCTGGTGCGGCCCTGCGCGCTGGCCGCCGCGCCCGATCCGTTGACCGGGGTGTTGGGCGCGGCGGCGGCCGTCGGCGGGGTGTGCGGTCGGTTGAGCACCACGATCGCTACGACGACGAGGGCCGCCGCGACGAGGACCGCGGTCGACCAGGCGGCGAGGCGGATGGTGTGGGAGCGGCGCTGCGCTCGGGCCAACGCGGCGCGCGCCGCCTCGGCCCGAGCGCGTTTGGTCTCTGCCTTGGTGGGGCGTCGAATGCCGGTCATCGCTTGCTCGTCATCGCTTGTTCGTCCTCGCTGTTGACCCGGGGTCAACGGTACCTACGGTCGCTGACGGATCGGTCTGGGTAGATTGCCGACCGCCGCGAGAATCGTAACCCCGGTTACAGAAACGGGCGGGTCTGCTCTGCGGTACGGACACCCACAACGCCGGGATCACTGCCTCGACGGTGGTCGCGGTGCCGTCCTGTGTTGGCACCAGTACGCGTTCGGTACGGCACAGTCGATCGCGACGACCAGCGATACATCGTCCACGGTGTGCAGGGCTACCGGCGGGCTCCGGTCGAGGTGAGCGTGCGCGGGTGTTCCGGCGAGCAGGGGCTCGACGGCGGGGTTGAGTGCATCGGCAGGCTGTTCCCCGGCGGCGGTGGTGGCGTGCCAGCCGTCCGGTGGGTTGGCGTTGAACCACGCGGCGGCGATGCGGCTGCGGGCGGCGCCGTGGGCGCAGACGAACAGCAGAACACGGTCGCTCACCCGGCGGCCTCGGTGTGGTGGTGGCACCAGGCGTAGAGGGCGTCGTAGACGAACATGCCCCGCTCGAGTAGCCGCTGGTCGTCGTCCTCGACGTACAGGCCGCCCTGCCCGATCGCGAGCAGCCCGGCGCCGAGCGGGTCGCTGTGCAGTTGTCCGGACACGTCGGCGGCGTGGACGATGTGGGCCAGCCGTACCAGGGCCGGGTCGGTGTTGAGGTGGTACTCGGCGAGGAGTACCTCGAAGGTGCACAGCTCCCCGTCGGCGGTGCGCCGGTGGGTGTAGGTCGCGTCCTTCGCGTCGAACGTGTACCCGCCCTCGGCAGCGGCCACGGCCAGGACCTGGTCGGCGGGGACGAACAGGATCTGGGCGTCGGGGTCGATGAACCGGCGGATCAGCCAGGGGCAGGCGATCCGGTCGGTCTTGGGTCGGGCGCGGGTGATCCACTTCATGAGCTACCTCCGAATGCTCACCAGGGCCAGTGCAGGGCGAGGCCGGCGGCGGCGCCCAGGCCGACCAGCAGCGGCTCCTTGAGTTTCCACTTGAGCAGCAGGGCGAGCGCCACGACGGCGATGGCGGCGGCGGGCCAGTCGGTGAGGGTCTGGCGGGACAGCACCACCACGGCCCCGGCGATGGCTCCGGCCGCGGCGGCGGTGGCGCCTTTGACGAACGCCTGGATCTGCGCGTTGTCGCGGTGGCGGATGAACCACCGGCCGGGCAGGACGACGCCCAGGAAGATCGGGGTGAAGATCGCGACGGTGGCGACGATCGCGCCCAGCCATC
>VAXX01000457.1 GCA_005885115.1 Actinomycetota bacterium
ACCGGCCGGGCCGGCCGGCGCGGTATCGACGTCGAGGGGCACGCGGTCGTGGTGTGGAGCCCCGAGGTCGACCCGCGGCACGTCGCCGGGCTCGCCTCGACCCGTACCTATCCGCTGCGGTCCAGCTTCCGGCCGTCGTACAACATGGCGGTCAACCTTGTCGGCACCGTCGGCGGCGCGGCGGCGCGGGAGCTGCTGGAGTCCTCGTTCGCGCAGTTCCAGGCCGACCGCTCGGTGGTGGGGCTGGCCCGGCAGGTGCAGCGCAACACCGAGACGATGCACGCCTACGCCGCCGAGATGGAGTGCGAGCTGGGCGACTTCGCGGAGTACTTCGAGATCCGCCGGACCATCACCGAGCGGGAGAAGGCGCAGGCGAGGCAGAGCGCGGCCGCGCGCAAGGCGGCCGCGGCCGCCTCGATCGAACGGCTGAAGGTCGGCGACGTGATCCGGGTACCGCACGGGCGGCGGGCCGGGCTCGCGGTGATCCTCGATCCGGGTACCAGCGCGTTCGGCGAACCGCGACCGCTGGTGCTCACCGAGGACCGGTGGGCCGGCCGGGTGTCCGCCGGCGAGTTCGCCGGTCCGGTCGAGCCGCTCGGCCGGGTCCGGGTACCGAGGCATTTCAACCACCGCTCGCCGGCCGAGCGGCGCGACCTGGCCGCGTCGCTGCGGGCGGCCGGGGTGGACGCGCGGGCCGGGCGGCGCGGACCCCGCCGGGCCGATGGCGAGGACACGGAGCTGGCCCGGCTGCGCCACCAGCTGCGGGCACACCCGTGCCACGCCTGCCCGGACCGCGAGGAGCACGCCCGCTGGGCCGAGCGCCGGCACCGGCTGCTGCGCGACACCGAGGTGCTGCGCGGCAAGGTCGAGGGGCGCACCGGCTCGCTGGCCCGCACCTTCGACCGGGTCTGCGACCTGTTGGGTGGCCGCGGGTACCTGGCCGGCGATCGGGTCACCGAGCCCGGCCGGATGCTCGCCCGGATCTGGACCGAGGCCGACCTGCTGGTGGCCGAGTGCCTGCGGACCGGGGTGTTCGACGGCCTCAGCGCCCCGGAACTGGCCGGCGCGGCGTCCGTGGTGCTCTACGAGGCCCGCCGGGAGCTCGAGGAACGCGCCACCCTGCCCCGCGGCCCGGTCACCGACGCGGTGGACCGGATCCTGACCCTCTGGTCGGCCCTGGAGGCCGACGAGGCCGGCCGGGGCCTGGAGCTGACCCGGGAGCCGGACACCGGCTTCGTCTGGCCGATGTACCGCTGGACCCGGGGTGAGCCGCTGTCCAAGGTGCTGGCCAGCGCGCAGACCCTGGACGGGGAGCTGCCGGCCGGGGACTTCGTGCGCTGGGCCCGCCAGGTGGTCGACCTGCTCGGCCAGCTCGCCGAGGCGGCCGGTGCCTCCTCGTCGGTCCGCCATACCGCCCGGGACGCGATGACCGCGATCAACCGCGGGGTGCTCGCGTACACCGCGGTGAGCTAGGTCGCGCAGATCGCGTCGACCAGGCGCCTGGTGGGACTCGCGAGGTTCCAGGTGGACGCGAGCTCCAGCAGCCGGTCCGGGTCCGCCGGCGCCTTGGGCAGGGCGGGGTCGACGTCGGGTAGGGCCACGTCGCGGGCCACCCGCACGACCGCCGGTGCGACGTCGAGATACCCGGCCGCGGCCAACAATTTGGTACGCACCCCCGGCGCGAACCCAGCGCCCGGCTCGTCGAGCGCGGTGCGGATGCTGGCCAGGTCCCCGTACCGGCTGACCAGGCGGGCCGCCGTCTTCTCGCCGATCCCGGCCACCCCGGGCAGCCCGTCGCTCGGGTCCCCGCGCAGGGCGGCGAGGTCGGCGTACCCGCTCGCCGGTACCCCGTACTTGAGCCGGATCGCCGCGTCGTCGAAGACCTCCAGCTTGGCCACGCCCCGCCCGCAGTACAGCAGCCGGACCGGCTTGGCGTCGTCGACGAGCTGGAACAGGTCCCGGTCGCCGGAGACCACCTCGACCGGGCCCGGCTCCCGTACCGACAGCGTGCCGAGCACGTCGTCGGCCTCGTAGTCCTTGGCGCCCAACGCCGCGATCCCCAGCGCGGCGAGCACGTCGAGGATGATCGGGATCTGCGGCTCCAGCCCGTCCGGTACCTGGTCCCCGCCGTCCGCGGCCACCCGGTGCGCCTTGTACGAGGGCAGCAGCGCCACCCGCCACGCCGGCCGCCAGTCCTCGTCCAGCGCGCAGATCATCCGGTCCGGGCGCCGGGTGCGGATCAGCTGCGCGAGCATGTCCAGGAAGCCGCGGACCGCGTTCACCGGGGTGCCGTCCGGGGCCTTGGCGGCGGACTCGGGTATCCCGAAGTACGCCCGGAAGTACAGGCTGGGGGCGTC
The DNA here is from genome assembly GCA_005885115.1 of Actinomycetota bacterium. Lineage (GTDB taxonomy): Bacteria > Actinomycetota > Actinomycetes > Mycobacteriales > Micromonosporaceae > AC-43. The sequence continues at coordinate 2,358 of VAXX01000457.1, forward strand.
GACGAGCAGCAGCGGTGCGTCCACGCCGGGAACCTTACCCGGTCCCGAAATCACCCTAACGAGCGTTAAGCTGGACCGGTGACCGTCGAGCGCATCCTGCCCACTCCCGAGGCGTACGACCTGATCGAACTGGTCCGGGAGATCGCCGACCGGGAGCTGGCGCCCCGGGCCGCGGACTTCGAGGCCCGGGGCGAGTTCCCCCGCGACGTGCTGCGTACCCTCGGCCGGGCCGGGCTGTTCGGCCTGCCGTACGACGAGGAGTACGGCGGCGGTGGTCAGCCGTACGAGGTCTACCTGCAGGTGCTGGAGGAGATCGCGGCCCGCTGGCTGGTACCCGCCGAGGCGATCAGCGTGCACACGCTGTCCTGCTACCCGGTCGCCGCGTACGGCACCGACGCGCAGCGCAAGAAGTACCTGCCGGACATGCTCGGCGGCGGGCTGCTCGGCGCGTACTGCCTGTCCGAGCCGGCCGGTGGCTCCGACCCGGGCGCCATGACGACCAGGGCGGTACGCGACGGCGACGGGTACCGGGTCACCGGCACCAAGGCCTGGATCACCCACGCCCACCACGCCGACTACTTCAACGTCTTCTGCCGTACCGGTGACGCCGGTACCCGGGGCATCTCGTGCCTGCTCGTCGATGCCCGTACCCCCGGAATCGCCCCGCAGCCCGCGGAGCGCACGATGGCGCTGCGGGCCTCACCGGTCGCGCAGATCGCCTTCGACGGCGCGCACGTACCGGCCGACCGGCTGATCGGCGCCGAGGGCGCCGGCTTCCGCATCGCCATGCAGGCCCTGGACTCCGGCCGGCTCGGCATCGCCGCGTGCGCCGTGGGCCTGGCCCAGGCGGCGCTGGACCACGCCGTGCGGTACGCCCGCGAGCGCGAGCAGTTCGGCCAGCCGATCATCGAGCACCAGGGACTGGGCTTCCTGCTCGCCGACATGGCCACCGCGGTGTCGGTGGCCCGGGCGCAGACGCTGTGGGCGGCCCGGCTCAAGGACGCCGGGCGGCCGTACCGCATCGAGGCGGCCAAGGCCAAGCTGTTCGCCACCGACATGGCGATGCGGGTGACCACGGACGCGGTACAGGTCCTCGGCGGGTACGGCTACGTCGCCGACCATCCCGTGGAGCGCTGGATGCGCGAGGCCAAGGTCATGCAGATCGTCGAGGGGACGAACCAGATCCAGCGGATGGTCATCGCGCGGCACCTGGCCCGGGACTGAACAATGGGCCGGTGACCGCCTCCCGCCGCCGCCCGGTCCCGCGCAACGACGTCTGGCCGTTGGTGCTGTGGCTGCTCGGCATCGCCGGGGCCATCTGCCTGGTGCTCGCCGCGATCGAGGTACCGAAGCTGTGGTGGCCCACGGTCACCGCGACGGCCCGCGACTGCGGCAGCGTCGAGCAGGTCGGCGCCCGCGGCCGGGTGCAGGTCCGCTACCACTGCGACCTGGTGTGGCGGTACGACGACGGGACGCACCACCGGCGCTTCACCGAACCACCCGGTACCGTCCACGACGGCGACCACGTACCGCTTCGGGTGCACGGCGACACCGCCGCCGACCCGGACTCGGTGTGGACCTCGCTACCCGGCCTGGCGGTCCTCGGTACCGGCCTGCTGTTCTTCCCGCTCCGGGCGCTGCGCCGCCGGTTCGCCCGGTAGGACAGACTCGACCCGTGGCACAGGACGTGGCGGCGCTGGTCGACCGGGTATGGCGCAGCGACGCCGCCGGTATGCTCGGCGTCCTCGCCCGCCGCCTCGGTGACCTCGGCCGGGCCGAGGACGCGCTGCAGGACGCCCTCGCCGAGGCGCTACGTGCCTGGGAACGCGACGGCGTACCGGACTCCCCGGCCGGCTGGCTGGTCACCACGGCGTGGCGGCGGGCGCTGGACGGGCTGCGCCGGGACGCGACCGGCCGGCAGAAGCTGGCGAGCCTGGCGGCGGCCCCGGCCGGGGAGCCGACCGACGACGACCGGCTCGCCCTGATCTTCGGCTGCTGCCATCCGGTCCTGCCGGTCTCCGCGCAGGTACCGCTGACCCTGCGCGCGGTCTGCGGGCTGTCCACCGCCGAGATCGCCGCCGCGTACCTGGTCCCGGTACCGGCGATCGCCCAGCGCCTGGTCCGGGCCAGGCGCACCCTGGCCGAGCGGGGCGTACCGTTCGACCTGCCCGACCCGGACGAGTACCCGACCCGGCTGCCGGCCGTACTCGCCGTGGTGTACCTGGTCTTCAACGAGGGGTACCTGGCCAGCGGGCGGACCACTCCGCAGCGGCGGGAGCTGGCCGGGGAGGCCCTGGCGCTGGCCCGGCAGCTCACCCTGCTGATGCCCGCCGAGCCCGAGGTCGCCGGGCTCACCGCGCTGCTGGAACTGCACGAGGCCCGGGCCGCCACCCGGTTCGACTCGTGGGGCCGGATCGTGCTGCTGCAGGACCAGGACCGGGCCCAGTGGGACCGGTCCCTGATCGGGACCGCGGTGACCCGGCTCACCAGGGCGGTCGGGTACGGGCGGCCCGGCCGGTACCAGCTGGAGGCCGCCATCGCCGCGCGGCACGCCCAGGCCCCGACGTACGAGCAGACCCGCTGGGCCGACATCCGGGCGCTCTACGACCAGTTGTACGCCCTCGTCCCGTCCCCGGTCATCCTGCTGTCCCGGGCCGTGGCCACCCGGTACGTCCACGGGCCGCAGGCGGCGCTGGCCGAGGTCGACGCGCTCGGCGACCGGCTGGCCGGGTACCGGCTCTTCCACGCCACCCGGGGCGAGCTGCTGCGCGCCTGCGGGCGCGACGACGAGGCCCGTACGGCGGCGGAACGGGCGCTCGCGCTGGCCACCAACCCGGCCGAACGCGAGCTCCTCGCCCGCCGCCTCAGCAGCGCCTAGGTCACATGCTGTGGTCGAAGACCGGCCGTACCTCGACGCTCGCGCTGCCCCACATCCCCGGCCAGGTGGACGCCACCGCGACCGCGTCGTCGATGTCGGTGGCCTCCAGCACGACCAGGCCGCCGATGACCTCCTTGAGCTCAAGGTACGGGCCGTCGGTGACCGCGACCGTGCCGTCCGGGCGGGGCCGGATCGTCTTGGCGGTACTGGTCGGCTGCAGGTGTACGCCGCTGTCGGCGATCTTGCCGGCCGCGCCCCACTTCTCGAACCACGCGTACAACTCCCGCATCGCCGCCTCGCCCTCCTCCGGGCTCGTCGGCTCGAACTCGTTCTCCGCCCCGTTGAGCAACATGGCGAACTTCATGGCTGGTCTCCTCGCGTACGGACGCCTCTCGCGTCCACCTAACCCCATGTCGTACGGCCGCGGCCCGGACTCGACACCGGTCCGGGTATTTTTGCCGGCGTGGAGGACATCGACCGTGCGATCGTCTCGGCCCTGACCGGCGACGGCCGGCTCTCGTACACCGACCTGGCCGAGAAGGTGGGGCTGTCGGTGTCGGCGGTCCACCAGCGGGTACGCCGGTTGGAGCAGCGGGGCGTGCTCAAGGGGTACGTCGCCCGGGTGGACTTCGAGGCGGTGGGGCTGCCGTTGACGGCCTTCGTGGCGATCCGCCCGATCGACGCGGCCGCCCCCGACGACGCCCCGGTACGCCTGGCCGGGCTCCCCGAGATCGAGTCCTGCTACTCCGTGGCGGGGGAGGACTTCTACCTGCTCCTGGTCCGGGTCAAGAGCCCGGGTGACCTGGAACGGCTGCTGCAGGAGATCCGTACCGCCGCCAACGTGACCACCCGGACGACCGTGGTGCTGTCCACCCCGTACGAGGGTCGGCCGCCTCAGGTCACCTGAGCGTTCCAGCCGCGGATGACCGGTCGCTCATGCTCGTACCCCAGCGTGGACAGTGTGGCGGTGTCCAGCGCAAGCAGCCCGCCCGCGGCGACCGGCAACCCGACCCA
>VAXX01000458.1 GCA_005885115.1 Actinomycetota bacterium
AGATCGTGACGATGCCGCTGCACGCCGCCTGGCGGAACAGTTGGGTCAGCCCGCCCCCGTAGAACAGGCCGTCGTGGGCCAGGCCGGGGCCGATGTACGCCGAGTTGACCGTACTGGTGGCGAAGAAGCCCAGGGACAGCGACCCGATCCACCCGCCGACGAAGTGCACGCCGACCACGTCGAGGGAGTCGTCGAAGCCGAACCTGTACTTCAAGCTGACGGTCAGGGCACAGACCGCGCCGGTGACCAGGCCGAGGACGACCGAGGCGGCCGGCGAGATGAAGCCACAGGCGGGGGTGATCGCGACGAGCCCGGCGACCGCGCCCGAGGACGCGCCGACCATCGTGGGCCGACCCTTGATCCACTCGACGATGACCCAGCCGAGCAGGGCAGCGGCCGTGGCGACCTGGGTGTTGACGAACGCGACCGCGGTCACGTTGTCAGCGGTGAGCTGGGATCCGGCGTTGAACCCGAACCAGCCGAACCACAGCAAGCCGGCGCCGAGCGCCACCATCGGTACGTTGTGCGGCCGGAAGCTCTCCTTCGGCCACCCGACCCGCTTGCCGAGCACGATCGCCAGCGCCAGCGCCGCCGATCCGGCGTTGATGTGCACGGCCGTCCCACCGGCGAAGTCGAGCGCGTGGAACGAGTGCGTCGCGCCGCCGATGAATCCGCCGCCCCAGATCCAGTGCGCGACCGGAACGTACACGATCGTGAACCAGCCGATCGCGAAGGCCACCCAGCCGGCGAACTTCGCCCGATCGGAGATCGCGCCGCTGATGAGCGCCACCGTGATGATCGCGAACATCATCTGGAAGGCGAGGATGACGTACGTGGGGATGCCGGTGTTGGGCCAAAGTTCGGCGATGAACAGCTTCGTGCCCAGGTACTGGCTGAAGCTCCCGATCCACTTGTTCGTGCTGTCGCTGGAGTTCGTACCGAACGACAGGCTGAAGCCGTACAGGAGCCAGAGAACGGAGACGAGGCCGATGCACGAGAAGCTCATCATCATCATGTTGAGCACGCTCTTCGCACGGTTCAGGCCGCCGTAGAACAGCGCCAGCCCCGGAGTCATAAGCAGTACGAGCGCACTCGACGCCAGCAACCATGCCGTGTTGCCGGAGTCGAGCTTCGCCGGGTCTGCGAGGTATTGCAGCACGCTGCCCCTCCTAGTGTTGGTTCCTCCCTCCGGCGGCGGCAGCGTCGCCCCAGCGCCGGTTGCGCGGAACTCTCGCTTCCGGCTGTTTCGCGCACAGTCTCTGCGCGATTTCGGCCATGTCACGCGATGTTTCGTACGTGTGAAGAAAATCGTGCGCAGCACCCTCAGCCGAGCGCGCCCCACACACAGACCACCACCGGTACCAGTGATCCGATCACGATTCCGGCGACCGCGAAGCCGATTCCGCGCTGCCGACCGAGCCCGATCTGGCCGGCGGCGACCAGCCCGACGCACAGCCCGACGGGCGCGCAGAGCAGCGCCAACAGCGGGGACAGGATGGCGGCGATGTTCCAGGGGCGCGGCGGCAGCGGGGCGTCGGCCGGATGGCGTACCGGCCACGGGTCGGTCGCCGACTGGTGGTCGACCGGGGCCCAGTGCACCACCCGGGGGTCAGGTACCGCCGGCCGTAGATCCACGACCGGGGTCCACCCGACCCGCGCACGCCCGCGCGCCTGACTCTCGATCACCCGAACTCCCGGAACACCCGCCCACTAAAACGCGAACTGCCGGGTAAGACAAGGGCAAGTCAGCGGAGTGCATACTCCAGGATGTGACGTTCGTAGTCGATGAGACGAAGGTCACGCACGGGGCGCCGGAGGTGTCCTTTGTGCACAATCCGGACAAAAGCCGGATCGCCTGCGGCGGCCATCCGGCGGATCCCCTCGATATGGTCGACGATCCGTTTCCGGATCGTCCGTACCAGTCTGTGCCGGTCCCGCGGCACCAGCCCGTACGCGTCGGCGAACAGCCGTAGCCGGCGAGGCCGGTTCGGCCGGTGCCAGCCCAGCGTGTACGAGTCCCGGTCGGAGAACAGCGGTACCCACGTCCAGGCGGCGTACGCCACGTCGTAGATCCGCGCCCCGGGCGAGGCGAGGTCGAAGTCGATCAACGCGAGGGTGCCGTCCGGGCGCCAGATCACGTTGTGCGGCGCCGCGTCGTGGTGGCAGATCACCTCGGTGTCCGGCGGTGGCGGCCCGAAGGAGCGCCAGACCGCGCCCGGCGCCGGCCGGAACCCGAACTGCGCGTCATGGAACATCCGCAGCATCCGGGCGACCGCCACCAGCGCCTCGTCGGTCACCCAGTCCGGACCCAGGGGGTACGCGCCGCACTCCCCGTCCAGATACGACAGCACCTCCCGGCCGCGCTCGTCGAACCCGAGCGCCCGGGGTGCCCCGGTGAACCCGACGTACTCCAGGTGGCGCAGCAGGGCATGCACCGAAGGCGTCCACGGACCGACGTTGCGGCGTACCGTGTCGCCCACCCGTACCACCGTGCTGGTGTTGCCACCCAGCAGTGGTATCTCCTGCTGTGTCACGCGAAGCCCTCCCGGGGATCTTCAGGCTACGCGTCCGGGCCAAGCAACGCGTCGACGAACTGGCCGGGGTCGAACGGGGCGAGGTCGTCCGGACCCTCCCCGAGACCCACGAGCTTGACCGGGATGTTCAGCCGCCGTTGCACAGCGATGACAATGCCACCCTTGGCCGTACCATCCAACTTGGTCAGCACCACGCCGGTGACGTCGCATACCTCGGTGAAGACCCGGGCCTGCTCAAGCCCGTTCTGCCCGGTGGTCGCGTCCAGGACCAGCAGCGTCTCGTCGACCGGGCCCTGCTTCTCCACCACCCGCTTGACCTTGCCCAGCTCGTCCATCAGGCCGACCTTGTTCTGTAGCCGGCCGGCGGTGTCGATCAGTACCGTGTCCACGCCCGCCTCGGTGCCGCGGCGTACCGCGTCGAAGGCCACCGCGGCCGGGTCGCCGCCCTCCTTGCCACGCACCACCTCCGCACCCACCCGGCCGGCCCAGGTCGCGAGCTGCTCGGCGGCCGCCGCCCGGAACGTGTCGGCCGCGCCGAGTACCACCGAGTGCCCGTCCGCGATCAGTACCCGGGCGATCTTCCCGCAGGTGGTGGTCTTGCCCGAACCGTTGACCCCGACCACGAGCAGGACCGCCGGCCGGCCGTTGGTCGGGGTGGCCTTCAGCGCCCGGTCCAGCTTCGGGTCCAGCGCTCCGACCAGCTCCTCGGTCAGCAGGGTACGCAGCTCGGTCGCGGTACGGGTGCCCAGGACGCGGGTACGTTCGCGCAGCCGATCCACGATCTCCCGGGTCGCCTCGACCCCGACGTCGGCGCCGATCAGCGCCTCCTCGATCTCCTCCCACGCCTCGTCGTCCAGCCGGTCCCGGGCCAGTACGGCCAGCAGCCCGCGACCGAACACGTTCTGCGAACGGGACAGCCGGGTACGCAGCCGCACCAGCCGGCCGGCGGTCGGCTCGGGCCGCTCCAACTCGATGACCGGCGGTGGGAGCGGTTCGCTGGGGACCTGCGGGGCCGCCTCGGGGATCGGCTCCGGCGTCGGCGCGGGCGGGGCGGGCGGCAACGGGCGGCGGCGCAGCCGGGGCACCACCAGGCCGAGCCCGGCCACCACGAGGACAGCCAGCACGATCAGGACGTAGACGTACCACTGCATGGGCAAATCCTGTCAGACGACGGCGGAGCCGGCGCTACTCGCCCTCGTCCTTGCCCAGCCGCTGGCTGATCACCTCGGTGACGCCGTTGCGCATCGTCACGCCGTACAGGGCGTCGGCGATCTCCATGGTGCGCTTCTGGTGGGTGATGATGATCAGCTGGCTTTTCTCCTGGAGCTGCTGCATCAGGGTGAGCAACCGGCCCAGGTTGACGTCGTCGAGGGCGGCCTCGACCTCGTCCATGATGTAGAAGGGACTGGGCCGGGCCCGGAAGATCGCGCAGAGCAGGGCCACCGCGGTCAGCGAACGTTCGCCACCGGACAGCAGCGACAGTCGCTTGATCTTCTTGCCGGGCGGACGGGCCTCCACCTCGACGCCGGTGGTCAGCATGTCGTCCGGGTCGGTGAGCACCAGCCGGCCCTCGCCGCCCGGGAACAGCACCCGGAAGACCTCCTCGAACTCCCGCGCGGTGTCCAGGTAGGCGGACTCGAAGACTTCGAGGATCCGGTCGTCGACGTCCTTGACCACCGTCAGGAGGTCCCGGCGCGTCTTCTTGAGGTCTTCCAGTTGATCGGACAGGAACTTGTAGCGCTCCTCCAGGGCGGCAAACTCCTCCAGGGCCAACGGGTTCACCTTGCCCAGCAGGGCGAGTTCACGCTCGGCCTTGGCCGCGCGCTTCTCCTGCACGGCGGGGTCGAACGGTACCGGCCCGGTGTCGTCGCCGGACGCGGGTACCGGGACGTCCGGGCCGTACTCGGCGATCAGCGAGTCGACGTCCAGCCCGTAGTCCTCGGCGGCCTTGGCTTCCAGCTGCTCGATGCGCAGCCGCTGCTCGGCGCGGGCCACCTCGTCGCGGTGTACCTCGCCGGTCAGCCGCTCCAGTTCGGTGTGCAGCTGCCTGGCCGCGGTGCGTACCCCCGTCAGCTCGGACTCCCGCGCGGACCGCGCCTCGGCCACGGTGTCGCGCTCGGCGGCGGCTGTGGCCAGCGACACGGCGATGGCTCCGAGCGCGGTCTCGGCGCCGGCCGCGACCACCTGGGCGAGGCCGGCACCCCGGGCCCGGGCCGCCTTGCGGGCGGCGGCGCGCTCGCGGGCGGTCCGCTCGGCGGCGGCCTGGCGGGCCAGCGCGTCAGCGCGCCCGGCCAGCGCGCCCACCCGCTCCTCGGCGGTGCGCACCGCGAGCCGGACGTCCATCTCGTGCTGGCGCGCCTCCGGTACCGCCGCGGCCAGCTCGTCACGCTCCACAGTGGACGGATCGGCGTCGACCGGGGTGGCCTCGGCCAGCTCCAGCCGTTCCTCCAGTTCGGACAGTCCACTGAGGCCGGACTCCCGGGCCTGCTCCGCCTTGGCCCGCGAGGCACCCAGCCGGTCCGCCTCGGCGCGCGCGGACCTCGCCGCCGCGCCCAACTCGGCCAGCTTGCGGGCGACCGCGTTGCGCTGCCCCTCGGCCTGCTTCTTCACCGCCGCCGCGGCGTTCACCTGCTCCTTGGCGGCCGCGACCGTCGCCTTCGCGCCGGTGAGCCGCTCGCGCAGGCCGGCGACCCGCTCCTCCGCCTCGCCGCGGCGGGCACGGGCCTCCTCGACCGCGGCCTGTACCTCGATGTAGCTGTTCTGCTTGCCGGACCCGCCGGCCGCCGCGTACGCCCCGACGACGTCCCCGTCGGGCGTGACGGCGCGCAGCGTGGGCGCGTACGCCGCGATCCGGCGCGCGGTCGCGAGATCTGGTGCGAAGACGACGTCCCCGAGTACCCGGTCGAGCGCGGGGCGCAGCTCGTCGGGCGCCTGCACCAGGTCGGCCGCGTACCGCGCACCCTCCGGCAGGACCGGACGGTCGGGGGCCGGCCAGCGCGTCGCCGCGGACGCCACCAGCAGCGCGACCCGGCCCGCGTCGTCTGCCTTGAGCAGCTCGACCGCGTGCACCGCACCGTCGAGGTCGCGGACCGCCACGGCGTCGGCCAGCGCACCCAGCGCGGCCGCGAGCGCCGCCTCGTACCCGGGCGCGACGCTGAGCAGGGCCGCAACACTGCCGAGCAGTCCGGGTACCCGGTCGGCCCGGGCCAGCAGCGCACCGGCGCCGTCCTTGCGGCGCAGCCCCATGGACAGCGCCTCCTCGCGCGCCTTCCACTGGGCCGCTTCCTTCTCGGCCGCCCGTTCCCCGTCACTCAGCTCGCGGACCGTCGCGGCCGCCGTGTCGTGCGCCGCGACCGCGTCCCGGTGGCGCTGGTCGAGGTCGTGATCGGCCCGGTCCGCCTCGGTGGCGCCGGCGGCCTGCTCGTCGTACTCCCGCTGGGCCCGCTCGAAGCGTGCGGTCGCCTCGGCGTGGGCGGCCGCGAGCCGTTCGATCTCGTCGCCGGACGCGGTCGCCCGGCTGCGCGCGGACTCCACCTGCCCGCGCAGCTTCGCCAGTCCCTCCCGCCGGTCGGCGATCGCCTTGTGCGCGGCGACGAGGGCCTGTTCGGCCGCTGACAGCCGCTTCTCCAGCCCCTGCCGCTGCTGTACCGCCGCGGCCAGCCGCTCCTGCGCGCTCTCCAGCGCGGCACGCAGTTCGGCCTCCTGCTCCCGGACCTTCTCCGCCTCGGCGGCGAGCTGCTCCGGGTCGCGGCCGGGACGC
>VAXX01000459.1 GCA_005885115.1 Actinomycetota bacterium
TTCACCACGATCCCCGGCGTCAAGGAGGACGTGGTGGAGCTGGTCATGAACGTCAAGGAGCTGTGCGTCAGCTCCGAGCACGACGAGCCGGTCTCGATGTACCTGCGCAAGCAGGGCCCCGGCGACGTGACCGCCGGGGACATCCAGCCGCCGGCCGGGGTCTCGGTGCACAACCCGGACCTCAAGCTGGCCACCCTGAACGGCAAGGGCCGGCTGGACATGGAGCTGACCGTCGAGCGGGGTCGCGGATACGTGACGGCGGCGCAGAACAAGCAGGCCGGTGCCGAGATCGGCCGGATCCCGGTCGACTCGATCTACTCGCCGGTGCTCAAGGTGACGTACCGGGTCGAGGCGACGCGCGTCGAGCAGCGTACCGACTTCGACCGGCTGATCATCGACGTCGAGACGAAGCCGTCCATCACCCCGCGTACCGCGCTGTCCCCGCAGGACGCGCAGCTCGCCGCCGACCTGGCCCTGCCGATCGAGGAGCTGGACCTGACCGTCCGGTCGTACAACTGCCTCAAGCGCGAGGGCATCAACTCGGTCGGCGAGCTGATCGGGCGTACCGAGGCGGACCTGCTGGACATCCGCAACTTCGGGCAGAAGTCCATCGACGAGGTCAAGATGAAGCTCGCCGGGATGGGCCTGGGGCTCAAGGACTCCGCCCCGACCTTCGACCCGGCCCACGTCGTGGACACCTTCTCCGAGGTCGACTACGACACCGACGACTACCGCGAGACCGAGCAGCTCTAACCGCTGTTCTTTGACAGAGGAGCATCAATGCCCACGCCCACCAAGGGCCCCCGCCTCGGCGGCAGCCCCGCGCACGAGCGGCTGATGCTGGCGAACCTCGCCACGTCGCTGTTCAAGCACGGTCGCATCACCACCACCGAGGTCAAGGCCAAGCGGCTGCGCCCGCTCGCCGAGCAGCTCATCACCAAGGCCAAGCGCGGTGACCTGCACGCGCGCCGGCGGGTCCTGACCGTGGTCCGGGACAAGGACGTGGTGTACGCGCTGTTCGACGAGATCGCACCCCGCTTCGCCGACCGCAACGGCGGGTACACCCGGATCGTCAAGACCGGGCCCCGCAAGGGCGACAACGCCCCGATGGCGGTCATCGAACTGATCACCGAGCCGGTGGCCGCGGCCGCCGAGGCGGCCAAGGCCACCAGGTCGACCGCCCGCAAGGCGGCCAAGCGCGACACGCTGGCCGCGCTGGCCGGCGAGGACGAGACCACGCCGGTGGCCGCCGACACCGACTCCGGGGTGGCCGCCGCGGCCGGGCCGGAGGAGCCGGCCGAGGGCGCGGACGACGAGTCCTGAGTACGCCGATGAACGAGCCCGCCGCCCGGGAACCGGGCGGCGGGCTCGTTCGTGTCCGGCTCGACGTGGCGTACGACGGTACGGACTTCTCCGGCTGGGCCGTCCAGCCGGGACGGCGTACCGTCGCGGGCGTCCTGCTCGCCGAGCTGACCCGGGTACTGGGGACCGTCGAGGGGCTGACCGTGGCCGGGCGTACCGACGCCGGGGTGCACGCCACCGGGCAGGTCTGCCACGTCGACGTACCCGGTGATGCCTGGAGCCGGTGTGCGGACACGCTGGTGCCGCGGCTGGCCGGGCTGCTCCCGTCCGACGTCCGGGTCCGCGCGGCGGTACCCGTGCCGGCCGGCTTCAACGCCCGGTTCTCCGCCCTGTCCCGCCGGTACGAGTACCGGGTGACCGACGCGCCCTACGGTGCCGATCCGCTCCGGGCCCGGTACACCCTGGCCTGGCCCCGGCCCTTGGACCTGGACCGGCTCAACGCCGCCGCCGCCGGACTGACCGGTGAGCACGACTTCGCGGCGTACTGCAAGCGCAAGGAGCACGCGACGACCGTGCGCGCGGTGACCCGGCTGGACTGGCGCCGGCAGCCGGACGGGGAGCTGGTCGCCACCGTGGCGGCGGACGCGTTCTGCCAGTCGATGGTGCGCTCGCTGGTCGGGGCGCTGCTCCCGGTCGGGGACGGCCGGCGGCCGGTACCGTGGCCGGCTGAGCTGCTCACGCTCACCGAGCGGGCGACCGCCGTCGTGGTGGCCCCGCCGCACGGGCTGACCCTGGTCGCCGTGGCGTACCCGGACCCGGCCGACTACACCGCCCGGGCGGAACTGACGCGCAACCGCCGCTCACTTGCCTGAGGCCGGCGCCGATCCCGTCGTGGGCGGGGACACCCGGGCCTGGAGCACCGTACCGATCAGGTACTTCTCGACCAGCTCGTCGATGATCCCGTGCGCGGTCTGGTCGGTGCCGGCGATCGGCTGGGAGTCGGCCCGGGCGATCACGCAGTACGCGAGGAAGTGGCCGCGGACGTCCCAGCCGAGCTGGGTCGCCGCGCGGGCGTAGACGTCGCTGGGTCGGCTGCCCAGGTTGTACCCGGTGAACCGGCCCTTCTGCGCCCCGACGCTGTCCCGGATCGAGTCGCTGGCCTGTTGGGCGTTGACCTGGGTACCGAAGTTGAACAGCCCGGCGGTCACCACGTACGCGCCGTCGGCGCTGGTCAGGGCAGCGCGTACCACCTGGGTGCAGTCCTGTACCGCGAGCATCTGCACCGGCTGGCCCACCGCGGCGCCCTTGCAGTCGGTCAGCGTCTGGGTCTTGAGGACCTGGTAGCCGGTGGCGACGGTGGGCGCCGGGAAGACCTCGGCCTCGCTCAGCGGGGTCGGGTCGGCGCGCCGGTTGCTGATGTCGTGCGGTTTTGGCCCGGCGGGGATGCCGTCGGCCGCCGCCGAGCCGGCGGGTCCGCGGTCGGTGAACATGAAGTACCCGCCGGCCGCGCAGACCGCGACCAGGACCGCGACGGCGACCAGGCCGAGGGCGGTCTGCCAGGGCGCGGCCTTCGGGCGCGGCGGCGGCGGCGCGGACTGGCCGTGCCGGGCGGTCCGGTCGTAGGTGCCGACCCGGCGCCGGCGGTCGGGCAGGTCGATGACCGGCTCGTCGCCCGGCGCGCCCCACTGCTGGGGTACCGGTGCGGTGCCGCGCCCGGGCCAGCTCGTGCGTTCCATCGGCTCGACCGGGACCAGGCCGCCGGGAAACGCCCCGGGATGGCTGCCGGCCAGGTGCGGTGGCGGCGGCGGATAGTTGCCGTTCGGCTGGGGGTGCGGGTGCGGCTGCGGCGGCCCGGAGTGCTGGGTCGGCGGCGCCGGGTACTGGGCCGGCGGCGGGATCGGGTCACGGCCGGCGGGCCGCTCCGGGCGCTCGCTCCAGTCCGGACGCGGGGGCGTCGGCGACGGTACCCGGGCGGTGCCGGAGGGCCGGGGCACGTGCCGCTCACCGGGCGGGGGCTGCTCCGCGTCCGCGGCCCGGCGGGGCTGGTACGGCGACTCGACCGGCTCGCCGTCCAGCTCGTCCTCGGCGGCCCGGCGACGCCCGTACAGGGTCGGCTCCCGGTCGGATGGCGGAGGCCATCCACCCGGAGGGTCGTACCCGTGGCCGTGCGTCATGACGGACAGGGTACCCGGGGGAGGGTAGTCCACGACGCGGGCTCGACCCGAGCGACAATCCTCAGGTGACCCCCGACCACTACTTCTCCCCGACGCCAGGGGCCGCGCAGCGCCCCGCGACCGTCACGTTCTCGGCCGGCGGGCGGGACTACACGCTGTCCGCCTCGGCCGGGGTGTTCTCCAACCAGCGGCTGGATCCCGGTACCGCCGTGCTGCTGCGCAAGGCGCCGCTGCCCGGTCCCCGGGGCGGGGTGTACCTGGACCTCGGCTGCGGGTACGGGCCGATCGCGATGGTGCTCGCCGGCACCTCCGAGCACGCGACCGTGTACGCCGTGGACGTGAACACCCGGGCGTTGGAGCTGGTCCAGGCCAACGCTTCGGCACTGGGCGTGGCCGACCGGGTACACACCGACGTACCCGAGGACGTCCGGTTCGACGAGATCTGGAGCAACCCGCCGATCCGGGTCGGCAAGGCCGAGCTGCACGTGCTGCTGGCGCGCTGGCTACCCCGGCTGGCTCCCGGCGGTACCGCCTGGCTGGTGGTGGCCCGGCACCTCGGCGCCGACTCGCTCCAGGCGTGGCTGGCCGGGCAGGGCTGGACGGTCAACCGGTACGCCTCGCAGAAGGGGTACCGGGTATTCCAGGTGACGGCGGGCTGACCAGGGCGAACAATTCACCCCCATGGGGTACGTCGACGTGGCCGGGGTCGGGCACACACTGCCGGACGGGCGGGTGCTGTTCGCGGATGTCTCGTTCCGCGTCGGCGAGGGCGCCAAGATCGCACTGATCGGCGCGAACGGGGCCGGCAAGACCACCCTCCTGCGGATAGTTGCCGGGGATATCCCGGTGCAGTCCGGAGTGATCGCCCGCTCCGGCGGCCTGGGGGTGATGCGCCAGTTCATCGGGATGGTCGCCGCCGGCTCCGCCGGCAAACGCGGCTCGAGCGAGATGTCGCTGAATGCTCTAGCGCTGGCGCTCGGGCCGCCGGCGGTGCGCGAGGCGGGGGAGCGGCTGGCCGCCGCGGAGCGAGCCCTGCACCGCGCTGAGTCCGACCAGAAGACCCAGCTCCGGTACGCGCACGCGCTGACCGCCTGGGGCGAGTCCGGCGGGTACGACGCCGAGGTGCTGTTCGACACCGTCGCGGTGGCCGCCCTGGACCTGCCCTGGGACAAGGTACGGGACCGGCCGGTGGCCACCCTGTCCGGCGGACAGCAGAAGCGCTTCGCGCTGGAGCTGCTGCTGCGGGGCTCCGACGAGGTACTGCTGCTGGACGAGCCGGACAACTTCCTGGACGTACCGGCGAAGCGGTGGCTGGAGGCCCGGCTCAAGGAGTCGGACAAGTCCGTGCTGTACGTCTCGCACGACCGGGAACTGCTGGCCCAGACCGCCGACCGGGTCGTCGCCGTTGAGGGCGGCTCGGCGTGGGTACACCCGGGTGGGTTCGCCTCCTGGCACGAGGCGCGCCGGGCCCGGCACGACCGGCTGGAGGAGAACCGGCGGCGCTGGGACGAGGAGCGCGAGAAGCTGCGCCAGCAGATGCTGATGTACAAGCAGAAGGCGGCCTACAACTCGGACATGGCCTCCCGGTACCAGTCGGCGCAGACCAAGCTGCGCAAGTTCGAGGAGGCCGGGCCGCCGCCGCTGCCGCCCAAGGACCAGGACATCCGGATGCGGCTGTCCGGCGGGCGCACCGGCAAGCGGGCCGTCATGCTCTCCGCCCTCGAACTCGACGGGCTGACCTACCCGTTCGACCTGGAGATCTGGTACGGCGACCGGGTGGCGGTCCTGGGCGCCAACGGCACCGGGAAGTCCCACTTCCTGCGGCTGCTCGCCCTCGGCGGTACCGACCCGGACCCGTCGTTCGTACCGCTGTCCGCGGTCGCGCCGGTCGCCGCGTCCGGGTCGGCCCGGCTCGGGGCCCGGGTCCGGCCGGGGCACTTCTCCCAGGTACACGACCGGCCCGACCTGGTCGAGCGGACCCTCGTCGAGATCCTCTGGCGCGGTGACGAGCACCGGGCGGGGATGGACCGGCACGAGGCGATGAAGGTCCTCGGCCGGTACGAGCTGGCCGGGCAGGGCGACCAACGGTTCGGCACGCTGTCCGGTGGGCAGCAGGCCCGGTTCCTGATCCTCCTGCTGGAACTGGGCGGTGCCACCCTCCTGCTGCTGGACGAGCCGACCGACAACCTGGACCTGGCCAGCGCCGAGGCGCTGGAGGACGGGCTGGCCGGCTTCGCGGGTACCGTCGTCGCGGTCACCCACGACCGGTGGTTCACCCGGTCCTTCGACCGGTTCGTGCTGTTCCAGGGCGACGGCGAGGTGGTCGAGACGCCGGCTCCGGTCTGGGACGTGCGCTGACGTCGCACACGGTGGCCGTCGCGGCGGCTTGACATCCTGCGACAGTGATCGATGTGACTCCGCCCGTCGTACTCAGCATCGGCGGTACGGATCCCGGGGCCGGCACCGGGATCCTGGCCGACCTCAAGACGTTCGCCGCGCACCGGGTGTCCGGGGTCTGTGTGGTCACCGCCGTCACCGCACCCCGGGACAACGGGCTGGACGACGTGTTCCCGGTACCGGCGACCCTGGTCGGTACCCAGTTGTCCGCGATCCTGGCCAGTTTCACGGTCGCCGCGGTGAAGGTCGGCATGCTCGCCACCG
>VAXX01000528.1:0-1426 GCA_005885115.1 Actinomycetota bacterium
CTGCCCGCCTCGGACAGCCCGCCGGCCATCCCGTCACCGGCGCCGGCCAGCTTCTGTCCCGGTACGCCGAGCCCCAGTACGAGGTGGTAGAGCTGGACTGCGAGCCACGTCCAGAACACCAGCCAGATCAGCATGAACAGGTCGGTGAACAGTTGGCGGCCGAGCCGGCCGGTCCTGTCGGCGTAGAGCTTCATCTCGATATTGTCGACGGTCAGCGCCGTTCCTGGGCGTGGCTCACCGCGTCGGCGACGATGTGCGCGATGTGCTCGTCGGTCAACGAGTACTCGATCTCCCGGCCGCGCCGGGCGCCCTGCACCACGCCGGCCGAGCGCAGCACCCGCAGGTGCTGGGAGACCAGGGGCTGCGGGGAGCCGAGCGCCGCGACCAGCTCGTGGACGCACCGGGCACCGCCGGCGAGTTCGGTCACGATGGCGATACGCAGCGGTGCGGAGAGCGCCCGGAGCAGCTCACCGGCGGCGGCGTACCCCTCGGTCATAGGACCTTGGACAACGCGATCGCGGCGATGCCGGCGAGGATCACCAGGCGTACCCCGACGGTGCCGGCGGACGAGCCCGGTGCCGTCTGGACCAGGACCACGAGCAGTAGCGCGACCAGGGCGAACAGGAGTACGGCACCGTACCAGCCGGGTACCACCAGGCCGATGACCACCAGGGCGCGCGCGCCGAGAAACGCCTGGGTACCGTTGACCCTGGCGAGCCGTTGCATGTGATCCCCCAACGGTTGAGCTGACTGCCTATTCAACCGCACCGGAGGCGCTTCGTGCTCGTGGTGAACCGGTTCGTCGTCACCGGGGACGACACGGACTTCCGTACCCGCGCCGGGGCCGCACTGGCCGCGCTCGGGGCCCGCCCGGGGTACGTACGCGGGCGGCTGGGCCGGGCGTACGACGAGCCGGGCCAGTGGATGTTGATCACCGAGTGGGAGTCGGTCGGGGCGTACCGGCGGGCATTGTCGGCGTACGACGTGAAGGTCAACGCCACGCCGCTGCTCGCCCAGGCGCAGGACGAGGCGTCGGCCTTCGAGATCCTGGGCGAGGCCGGGCCGGGGGGACCGGTCACGTACACCGAAAGTGATCTTGCCAGATCATGAGCGTACCCCCGGACTGGAACGCGTGGCCGCAGCTAACCGAGCAGGTACCCGCCCCGCCACCGGGGCCGGGCGTGCGCGCGCCGTTCGCGGCGCCGCCCACCGAACGCGACCGCAAGCGGATGTGGATCGGCCTCGGGCTGGGCGCGCTGCTGCTCGTGCTGTGCTGCGGCGGCGGGATCGCCGGGTTCGCCGGGCTGGTCGTCGCGGAGGACCGCGCCGTGCCCAGGGAGGCGGTGACGGTCGTCGATCGGTACCTGCGCGGCCTGCACGACGGGGACTACCGGGAGGCCTACGACCAGCTGTGCACCGCGCGACG
>VAXX01000528.1:1431-3590 GCA_005885115.1 Actinomycetota bacterium
CTACCGGATCGGCAAACCGCAGGTCGCTGGCAGCCAGGTCTGGGTGCCGGCCCGCGTGTACCGGTCCAGCGGCCTGGAGGACCGGACCTACCTGCTGGTCGCCGACTCGTCGGTGGGTGGGCTGCGGATCTGTGAAGGCGGGTAATCTGGTGCCGGCCCGGGCCGGGTAACTCTAGCCTCGTGGTAACCGTTGTTGTCGTGGAGCGTCCGCGACGGCCGCCGACAGCCAGCCGGCGGTGTACCCCTGGAGGATTGTCATGCCCGTCGACCGTATCGATGCCGTTGTCTCCCTGGCCAAGCGCCGGGGCTTCGTGTTCCCGTCCAGCGAGATCTACGGGGGCACCCGGTCCGCGTGGGACTACGGCCCGCTCGGCGTGGAGCTCAAGGACAACATCCGCCGGCAGTGGTGGCGGTCGATGGTTCAGCTGCGTGACGACATCGTCGGTATCGACTCCGCGGTGATCCTCGCCCGCGAGGTGTGGGTCGCCTCCGGCCACATCGCGGAGTTCGTCGACCCGCTGACCGAGTGCCAGTCCTGCCACAAGCGGTTCCGGGCCGACCACCTGGAGGAGGCGTACGAGGCCAAGCACGGCCGGCCGCCCTCCTCGCTGACCGACCTCAACTGCCCCAACTGCGGCAACAAGGGTACGTTCACCGAGCCGAAGATGTTCAACGGCCTGATGAAGACCTTCCTCGGTCCGGTGGAGAGCGACGAGGGCCTGCACTACCTGCGGCCGGAGACCGCGCAGGGCATCTTCGTCAACTACAAGAACATCGAGACGACCGCGCGCAAGAAGCCGCCGTTCGGCATCGCGCAGGTGGGCAAGAGCTTCCGCAACGAGATCACCCCGGGCAACTTCATCTTCCGTACCCGCGAGTTCGAGCAGATGGAGATGGAGTACTTCGTCGAGCCGGGCACCGACGAGCAGTGGCACGAGTACTGGCTGTCCGAGCGCTGGAACTGGTACCTCGACCTGGGTATCTCCGCCGACAACCTGCGCTTCTACGAGCACCCGAAAGAGAAGCTCTCGCACTACTCGAAGCGTACGGTCGACATCGAGTACCGGTTCCGCTTCGGCGGTACCGACTTCTCCGAGTTGGAGGGCATCGCCAACCGGACCAACTTCGACCTGTCCACACACAGCAAGCACTCCGGCGTGGACCTGTCGTACTTCGACCCGGACAAGCAGGAGCGCTGGGTACCGTTCGTCATCGAACCGGCGGCCGGCCTGACCCGCGCGGTCCTCGCCTTCCTCCTTGAGGCGTACGACGAGGACGAGGCGCCCAACACCAAGGGCGGCGTGGACAAGCGTACGGTGATGCGCTTCGATCCCCGGCTCGCCCCGGTCAAGGTCGCCGTACTTCCCTTGTCCCGCAACACCGACCTGTCGCCCAAGGCGCGTTCACTCGCCGCGGACCTCCGGCGCCGGTGGATCGTGGAGTTCGACGACGCGCAGGCGATCGGCCGCCGGTACCGCCGGCAGGACGAGGTCGGTACCCCGTTCTGCGTGACCGTGGACTTCGACACCTTGCAGGACAACGCGGTCACGGTCCGGGACCGGGACACCATGGCCCAGGAGCGGATCGGGCTCGACCAGGTGGAGCGCTACCTCATCGAGCGGCTACCCGGCTGTTGAGGTCACCGCCGACGGTACTGGCCTACCGGTCGAGGGAGCGGCGGTAGCGTGCGGCGGCGCGGCGCAGCCAGATCGTGGCGAAGAATCCGATCGCGACAAGGGCGACGAGAACGACGAGTCCTGTACGGCCCCCGTTCCCGGGCGCCTTGTGGGGCGCCGTCGGGCTCGCGCTGGATGGTTGAGTGGCGGGAGCGCTCGGTGATTGCGTGGGTACGTCGGCGGTCAGGGCGGCGTACGGGTTGACGATGCCGTACCCGTACTCCGGGTCCCGGCCCGGCGTACCGGCGTCCCGGGCGGTCGCGGTGAGCCGGTGGATGACCTCGGTGGCGGACAGGTTCGGATACTTCGACCGGATCAGCGCGACCACCCCGGCAACAATCGCCGTCGCGTCACTGGTACCCGTGCCGATTCCGGTCCCATTGCCTTGACCGGTGGTTTCGATATCTACCCCGGGAGCTGAAATGGTCACCTGTGGCCCAGAAATCGAAAACTCCGGGTGGTTGCCGTTTCGATCGACGGCCG
>VAXX01000460.1 GCA_005885115.1 Actinomycetota bacterium
AGCGACTGCTACACCTCGATGCGACTGGTGCAGACCGACGACGCGGGCGGCGGCAAGCGGGTCATCGGCGGGACGTTCTCCGGCGGCGGGCTGGGGCTCGCGGTCAGCCCGGACGGTACCCAGGTGGTCTTCGAGCACGCCACGCCCAACGCCGGCATCCTGCTGTTCGTCCGCGACGTCGGGACCGGGCAGGAGCGGCAACTGACCTTCCAGGACCCGGCGTGCACCGAGGTCACCTTCGACTCGTACCCGACCTGGTCCACCGACGGCAAGACGATCGGGTTCTCCCGTAGCAGTTCGTTCGGCTGGTCGGTCTGCCCGAGCGACGGTCTGTACATCGTCCCCGCCGGGGGCGGCTCGGTAACCCGCGTCACCACCGACCGGCTGACCACCGGACCGTCGTGGAACCCGCCCGCGACCCGCTGGGCGATCAGCTCGACCACCGCGCCGGTCGTGCTCTACACCAGCGCCACCAACGGGACCAACCGGCAGAACGTCTACACCGCGCCGGCCGGCGAGTACCTCACCGCCACGTCGTGGTCGCCGGACGGCTCGACGATCGCGGTCGTCCACCCGGTGGGTACGACCGGCACCGGGGTGCTCGGCTTCGCCCCGTCCGGTACCCGGTTGTGGACCATCAACACCCCGGGCAGTTGCGGTTCGGAGATCGCCTGGGCCCGCGACAGCGAATCGTTCTTCCAACTGGCCTGTACGGCCGGCAGCCACACCGGCACCATCTACCGCTACCCGGCGACCAGCAACGCGCAGCCGGCCACCGTGGGGTTCGACCACGTCCTCGCCGGTCTGGCGGTGGGCCGGTGATCGCCTCAAACCGGTGATCGCCTCAACCCGTACGGGGGATGCCATCGACCGCTGACGTGCTGTTACTAGCGGCCGGTCAGGTCACCTGGCAAGCTCGGGTTCTGGCCTGCGAGCACGCCAAGGGGACAACGATGGCTGACTCAAGCGATATCCGCCAGCGTCTGGCCGACGAGGTGCGGCTGCTGCTGCCGGAACTGTTGGAGGCATCCGGCGCCTACCGCGCCGCCAAGAACCGGTACCGGCGCCGCCGCGAGATGTTCGCCGGCAGCGTCAACCAGGACGTCGAGGTGTCGCAGGACCGGCTGGCGAAGAAGGCGATCGCCGACTGCAACTGGTACGGCTCGGAGATGGAGCGGATGGCCACCACCATGCTGGCCCTGCTGACCGCGCTGGACCGGGGGCGGCAGAGCCCCGCTGCGGTACCGCCGCCGGTGACGTGGTCGGCGACCCCGCCGGGTTAGCCTGTACGGATGGCTGACGCAGACGACGTCCGTCAACTGGCCCTCGGTCTCCCCGGCGTCGTGGAGATCGACAGCGAGGGCTTTGACTTCCGGGTCGGCGACAAGGGGTTCGTCTGGTCGTACCCGGAGCGGCGACCGGGCCGGCCGCGCGTCATCCGTACCGACATCGCCGTGCTGTACGTCGGTGACGAAGCCGAGAAGCAGGCCCTGCTGCTCGGCGAGCCCGAGCTGTTCTTCAGCACGCCCGGCTACGACGGGTACCCGCTGGTCATGCTGCGCCTGGCCGAGGTGGACGTCGAGCGCCTGCGCGAGCTGGTCACCGACGCGTGGCGGATGCGCGCCCCGGACCTGCTCGTCCGGGACCTCGACGCCGGCTAGGGCCGGGGGATCGGCGGGATACCGGCCCGTCCCGCGGTACC
Organism: Actinomycetota bacterium; assembly: GCA_005885115.1. GTDB lineage: Bacteria > Actinomycetota > Actinomycetes > Mycobacteriales > Micromonosporaceae > AC-43. The sequence goes on from VAXX01000460.1 coordinate 1,703, forward strand.
GGCCGACGCGGCGAGCGCGGCGGCGAAGCGGCTCGTCGTCCGGCGTAGTCCCGCGACGGCGCCGCCGCTGTCCTGGTGTACCGGCGGCATGACCACGAGCGGGCACGGGCACCGGTAGACCAGTCGCGGCGCGACCAGCTTCGCCGACATGCTGCCCAACTTGCCCGGTCGGGGGGAGTCGATCACGAGCAGGTCGACCTCCTCCGCCGCCGTCCGGAGTACCGCCACCGGCCCGCCCCGTACCACCCGGCATTCGATCTGGTGCCCCTCGCCCAGCGCATCGGCCACCAGCCGCGCGAGGCGCTCGTTGGCATCCCGCTCGGGCTGCTCGGACCCGGTGGTGTGCACGGCCGGCGGGTGTACGCCGGGCGGCGTCGCCGGCGGCCGGGGTGGCCGCCAGGCCATGACGGCGCGGACGTGCCCGTCCAGTTTCGCGGCCAGGTCGGCGGCCCACCGCAGGGCGACCGGGGACCCCGTACGGGAGCTGACCCCGACCGCGATGATCGGCTTGGTCACGAGGCTTTCGGCGCTGGTCATGCCGGGCTGACCTGGGGCCGTACCACCACCGACATCGGGGCGGCGATGTTCTCCAGGGACTGGCGCTCGGCGTTGACGCCGAAGAACCAGGCGATGACCCCACCGGCGAACATGACCGCGGCACCGATCATGTACCCGATGGTCAGCGGCCCGCGTACGCTCCCGTTGCCGATCAGCGCGCCGAACAGGTACGGCGCGGCGACGCCACCGGCGAGCTGGGAGACGGCGAAGAACAGCGCGATCGCCTGCCCGCGCAGCTCCAGCGGGAAGATTTCGCTGACCGTCAGGTACGCGGAGGACGCCCCGGCCGAGGCGAGGAAGAAGATGACGCACCAGAACAGCGTCTGGGTCACCGCCGTCAACAGACCCGCCTGGAAGAACAGCGCGGAGATGGCCAGCAGGACGCCGGACAGGCAGTACGTGGCCATGATCATCTTGCGTCGCCCGATGGTGTCGAACAGGTGCCCGATCGTCAACGGCCCCAGCAGGTTGCCGATCGCGAACGGGAAGAAGTAGTACCCGAGGTTGTCCGGCTTGACCCCGTAGAAGTTGTGCAGCACGGAGCCGTTGGAGAAGAAGATGGCGTTGTACAGGAACGCCTGCGTCACCATCATGCTGAACCCGAGGAACGCCCGCCCCGGGTACTGCCGCAGGATGACCCGCGCGGTGTCCAGGTACGACATGGGTTTGCGCCGGGTGACCTCCAGGGCCTGGTCCTGCGGTACCGCCTCCAGCCGCGCGCCCTGCTCGGTGGCGTGCGCCTCGATCTCATCGACGATCTTCTCAGCCTCGTCGTTGCGGCCGTGCGTCATCAGCCACCGTGGGCTCTCCGGCAGCACGTACCGCAGGTAGATGGCGATCAGACCGAGGACCGGGCCGATGAAGAAGCCGATCCGCCAGCCGATGTTGATCGGCAGCAGGTTGGGGTTGAGCAGGAAGATCGAGGCGGCCGCGCCGATCATGGCGCCGGCCCAGTACGTACCGTTGACGGCGATGTCCGTGCGGCCCCGGTACCGCGCCGGGATCAGTTCGTCGATCGCCGAGTTGATCGCGGTGTATTCCCCGCCGATCCCGGTACCCGCGATGAACCGGAAGATGACCAGGAACCACAGGTTCGGCGAGAACCCGGCGATCCCGCTGGCCAGCAGGTACGTGATCAGGGTGACCAGGAACAGCCGGCGGCGCCCGAGCCGGTCGGTCAGCCAGCCGAAGAACAGCGCCCCGACCACCTCGCCGAGCAGGTACACGGAGCCGAGCAGGCCCACGTCGGCGGCGGTCAGGTGCAGCGTCCTGTTGTCCTGGAGGACGGTACCGACGGTGGCGACGATCTGGATCTCCAGACCGTCGAGGATCCAGGCGGCGCCGAGCCCCAGGATCACCCGCCAGTGGAATCTCGTCCACGGGAGGCGGTCCAACCGCGCGGGGACGAGCGTCTTGAACGTCGGGACCGTTGGCTCAGTCACGGGAATCATCGCAAGGCCCAGCCTCTCTGCCGAACGAGACGGGGATGATCACTGAAGGTGACGCTACTACCGACCGGCGAAGATCGCCTGTCGAGAGCCTGACGACGGATGCCCGGCGAGGTTAGGCGGTCCGCACCGCGATCAGCGACTTGGGGAGCCCGGCGAAGCGCTCCACCCGCAGTCCGGCGTCGGGGAAGTAGTAGCGCAACTGGGTACGGTCGAGCAGTTCGACCCAGACGGTGATGTCCAGCGCGGTCTGGCGGTCGTCGGGCCGGCTGTGCACCAGTGGCCAGCGCCGGACGATCCAGGACCGCAGCGCCAGCGGCAGGTGCTGGGCGCCGGGCGCGATCCAGTGCGGCTCGATGGGGAAGTACCGGTACGGGGTCTGCACCCAGTACGACGGGGCCAGCGACCGCACCGCCTCGGCGAACCGCAGCCGCCGCTCGTGCCCGCCGACGTGCTCGATCACCGAGTTGGAGAAAGCCAGGTCGTACCGGCGGGAGGCGATCCGCTCCGGCAACGCGCACGCGTCGGCGGTGTCGACCTCGATCCAGTCCGGTACCTCGGTCGGCTGCTTCTCCAGGTTCACCACGTGGACCCGCCGGGGGCGTACCGGTGCCCGCCGCCACGACTCCACCGAGCCGCCGATGTCGATGATGGACATCTGCTCGAAGTCCGGGAACGTGTGTGCCAGCCAACCCCACCGCCGCTCGCGGCGGCGGGCGCCCCAGGACCCGGGTGCGTCGACGAAGCGGGCCCGCAGTCCGTGCAGGTTCACCGTCATGATGCCTCGACGTCGACGGGCTGCTCCGCGATCGGTCGCCGTTGGGCGGGGACCGTGGACACCGGCGCGGCGCCCGCGCCGCGCCGGGCGAGCAGGGCGTGCCAGACATCGATATATGCCTTGGCCTGGTGGTCCCACGCCAGCAGGTCGCAGAACCGGGCCCGCCCGGCGGTACGCATCCGGGCCCGCGCCCGTGGATCGTCGAGCAGCGCGTGCAGCGCCGCCGCGAACTCCTCCGGAGCACCGGTGGGTACGTAGACGGCCGCTTCCCCAGCGGTACGCCGGGTCTCGGTCAGGTCGGCCGCCACCACCGGTACCCCGCGACCGAGGTACTCGACGGTCTTGGCCATCGTGGACAGGTCGTTCATCCGGGTCGGCAGGTCCGGCTGGATCGCCACCGTCGCCTCCTGCAACAGCGCGTCCACCTGCCCCGCGTCCAGCCACCCGGCGAAGGTCACCACGTCGCCGAGCCCGCGCCCCGCCACCAGTTCCTTGAGCTCGGACAGGCACTCCCCGTCGCCGGCGATGGTCAGCGTCCAGCCGGTACGACCCCGCAGCCGGATCAGCTCCTCGGCGGCGAGCACCGCCCCGCGTACGTTGTCCTGCGGCCCCAGTACGCCCAGGTACACGATGCGGTGCACGCCATCGGCCGGCGGATCGGGTACCGGTTCGGCGAGCGGGGCGATCTCGGCGAGGGCCGGCCCGTTGCGGACCACCGAGATCCTGCCGGCGGGTACCCCGCGGCGCAGCGCGTTGTCGCGGAACGACTCGTTGGTCGCCACGACCGCGCTCGCGGTACGCAGGGTCAGCCACTCCATGGCCTCGAGCAACCGCAGCATCGTCCGGTTCGGGCGTCCCTCACTACGGGTCCTGTAGATTTCCGGGCACAGGTCGTGGTGGTCGAAGACCCACGGGCGCCCGAGCGCGCGGAACACCAGCGCGAGCGGCCAGTACACGTCCGGCGGGTTGCACACCTGCACCGCCTGTGCCCGCCCGCGCACCACCTCGCCGGCCAGCCGGAAGGCGACCCACAGGAACGACCACACGAACTCGGTGGCGAACGACAGCACACCCGACCCGTACACGAACACCGGATAGGGTTTCAGTCTTGTATTGCGGCTGTTCGGCAGGGTTCGAAGGCTCTTGTCACCGCGCGGGGCGATGACCGTCACGTCGTACCCGTGCGCCTCCAGCGTCAGGCACTCACGAATGACCCGCCGATCGCGTTCGGCGGGCAGGTTGGCGATGACGATGGCGATGTGGGGCCGTCGGGCTCTCACTGGGCGTTCACCTCGTCCGGGGGATACTGCGCATGCATGACATTGCGTGACCGCTGGAGCAAACGGCAATGGGTCGTTCCGCGATACTGAGGTGGGCCGAGCGGGCGCCTTGCGGGGTACGCCGAATCGATATTCGGTCCGGCGACCTGGGGTGGCCATCGGGCCGTCCCCACCTCAACCGAACGGTCAGTGTGCATTGTTGACATGGCCGTCGGGACCGTACATGGCGACGAGGTCGGCACGCAGACCGTCCTCGTGGTACCGGCCGAGAATCTGGTCGGACGCGAGCAGCGCCGTCTTCGCGAAGCCGTCCGGATCGGTGTCGTAGCGCTGGACCGCCGACTCCACCGCCCGGGCGAAGGCGAGCAGGTCGGCGTCGGGTACCGGGGCGCAGTACGCCGGGTCGAAGTAGTCGCGCCCGCCCATGCCGGTGAAGCCGACGACGTAGCAGCCGCACGCCATCGCCTCGGCGGGCGGCATGCCGAACCCCTCGCGTTCACTGAAGCTGAGGAAGATGGCACTGGACCGCATGATGTCGGCGG
>VAXX01000529.1 GCA_005885115.1 Actinomycetota bacterium
CGCGTCGACCTCCAGGCCGGGCAGGTGGATGTCGGCGCTGGAGGTACGGGAGAGCATCTCCTTGGCCGCCCGGACGTCCTCGTAGAGCATCCGGCGCTGCCGGCGCGCGTTGGCGTCGCTCGGGTTGACCAGCGCGGACCACTGCTCGGGGTGGCTGGTGCCGAAGGTGGCGCCGATGTGCTCGACGATCGCGTGGTCGAAGTCCAGCCCGCCGACGTCGGCCAGGCCCTCCTCGGAGAGCACCTGGAAGCCCTGCGGGGTACGCCGTACCACGGTGGCGTCGAACGTACCCCCGCCCAGGTCGTAGATGGCCAGGGAGCGCCCCACCGGCACGGCCGCCCGCAGGATCGCGGTGAAGTACGACGCGGCCGCCACCGGCTCGGCGATCAGTTGCGGGTTGCCCAGCCCGGCCTGCCGCGCCGCCTCGGCCAGTAGCCGGCGGCGCTGCTCGCCCCAGCGCGCCGGGTGGGTCAGGTGGACCTTCTCCGGTGTGCCGTTGAGCTGGCGCCGCGCCTCGGCGGCCACCTGCCCGAGCACCGCCGCGAACACCTGCGGTACCGGCAGCTCCCGGTCGCCCAGCAGGACCGTACCGTCGTCGATGCGCCGCTTCGGGTTGGGCTCGAAGCGGCTCGGGTCCACCCGGGCATGCCGCTCGGCGTCCCGGCCCACCAGCAGCTGCCCCTCGGCGGTCAGGTACACGGCGGTGGGCATCAGGGTGCCGCCGTCGAACAGCAGCGGGCGCAGCCGTCCGTCGGGCATCCGCAACATGGACACCGTGTTGGAGGTACCGAAGTCGATGCCGAGCACGCGCATGGAGGTCACCCTACTGTGCGGTGGCGGGCCGGCCCGTCATACTCCTGGCGTGATCGGCAACCGGTTCGCCTACCTCGACGCGCCGACCCCGCTGGCCTTCGCCCACCGCGGTGGCGCCGCCGACGGGGACGAGAACACCGTCGACGCGTTCGCCCGGTCGGTGGCGCTGGGGTACCGGTACATCGAGACCGACGTACACGCCAGCGCCGACGGGGTGGCGGTGGTGTTCCACGACTCGACCCTGGCGCGCATCGCCGGGCGACCCGAACGGGTCCGGGACCTGCCGTGGGCGGTGCTGGCGCCGCTGGGCATCCCGCGCCTGGACGAGGTGCTCGCCGCGTGGCCGGAGGTCCGGTTCAACATCGACGTCAAGGACGACACCGGGGTGGACCCGACGGTCGAGGTGGTACGCCGGGCCGGCGCCCTGGACCGGGTCCTGCTCGCCTCGTTCTCCGACGCCCGTACGGCCAGGATGCGCGCCCTGCTCGGACCCGACGTGGCCACCTCGCTGGGGTCGCGGGGCGTGGCCCGGCTGTGGGCCGCCTCCCGGGCCGGTCGGGGCGGGGTACGCCTGGCCGCGAGCGTGGCCGCCGCGCAGGTACCCCCGCGCCAGGGCCCGGTACGGGTGGTCGACGAGCGGTTCGTCCGGTACGCGCACCGGCTCGGCCTGCAGGTACACGTCTGGACGATCGACGCGCCCGACCGGATGCACGAGTTACTTGACCTCGGTGTGGATGGCATCATGACCGATCGCGTCGACAGCTGTCGAGGAGGCCCCCGCCGCGCCCCGCTCGGACCGGCGGGAACGGGTCGGCTGGTACTTCTACGCCTTCGCCGACCACGCCTTCTTCACCACGATCCTGGCGGTGTTCATCGGCCCGTACCTGACCAGCGTGGCCAAGGCCGCCGCGGACAGCCACGGCCGGGTACACCCGTTGGGGATCAGCGTGGCGGCCGGCTCGTACTACCCGTACCTGGTCTCGTTGTCGGTGTTCCTGTCGGTCTTCGCGCTGCCGGTCATCGGGGCGATCGCGGACCGTTCGGCCCACCGCAAGCGGCTGCTCGCCCTGGCCGCCTACACCGGCGCCGCGATCACCTGCGGCTTCGCGGCCATCCCCGCCAAGGGGTACCTGCTGGGTGGCGCCCTGTTCGTGCTGGCCAACATCGCGTTGAGCGCGGCCAGCGTGGTCTACAACTCGTTCCTGAGCCAGCTCGTCGACGCCGACCGCCGCGACGCGACCTCCAGCCTGGGCTGGGCCATCGGCTACATCGGTGGCGGCCTGAACCTGGTGCTGGCCCTGGCCGCGGTGACCGTCTACGGCGAGGGCGCGCCGGTGATCCGCGGGGTCATGGTGTTCTGCGGCCTGTGGTGGGCCGCCTTCGCGGTGCTGCCGCTGCTGTGGCTGCGCGACCGGCCACCGGCGGACGAGGCACCGGCCGGGGCCGGGGTGCTGGCCGCCGGCTTCCGCCAGCTCGGCCAGACCCTGCGGCACCTGAAGGCGTACCCGCTGACGTTGATGTTCCTGCTGGCGTTCCTGGTCTACAACGACGGCATCCAGACGGTGATCTCGCTGGCCAGCACGTACGGCACCGAGGAGCTCAAGCTCAAGCAGACGGTCCTGGCGGCCACCATCCTGGTGGTGCAGTTCGTGGCGTTCGGTGGGGCGCTGCTGCTGGGCTGGATCGCCAGCCGGATGGGCGCGTGGAAGACGATTCTGGGCTCGCTGGTGGCCTGGACGGCGGTGATCCTGGTGACGTTCTGGCTGCCGGCCAACTCCCCCGGGCTGTTCATGCTGGTGGGCGCGAGCTCCACAGCCAGGCCGCCGTGTACCCGGCCAGGCTCGTGTCGCGCGGCGCCAGCTCGGTCACGTCAGTACGGCTCCCCGCACACGTACCAGGTGACGACCAGCTACCGGGTCGGCATCGTCTCGCTGTTGATCTTCTTCATCGTCGGGTTCTTCCTGCTGTTGGCCGTACCGGTCCGCCGGGCCATCGTGGCGGCCGGCAACACCCCGCCGCACGTCCTCTAACCGGGCGCGACTAACCGGGCTCGGCGACGGCCGCCGCGACCAGGTACGACGGGTCCCGGTCCAGCGAGGCCCGGGCCCGGTCGTAGCGCTGGGTGGTCCGTGGGTCCGCGTGCCCGAGCGCGTACTGGCGCTCCTCCAGCGAGGCGCCCCGCTCCCGGGCGATGGTGGCCCAGGCGTGGCGCAGCGAGTGCGGGGTGATCCGGTCGGCGGCGGGCAGTCCGGCCGCCAGGGCCGCGCGCCGGACGAACCGGAACACGGTGTACCGGTCCAGCCGCCGCCCGTCGGCCAGCCGGAACAGCGCCCCATCGGCCCGCCCGCCGAGGTGGGCGTCCAGCAGCCCGGCCAGCCCCGGCGGTACCGCCCGGACCCGGCCGCCGCGCACACCGAACGGGACGAGGCCCGCGAGGAGGCCCGGGCGGCGCGGGCTGAGGCGGCCCGGCTGCGCGACGAGACCGCGACGGCGCTCGTCCACGCGGCGGAGCTTGCCGACGCCGTCGCGCAGGCCCGGGCCGGCGCCGACGCGGCGGTGGCGGCGCGCGCTGCCGCCCAAGCCGCGCGCGACGAGGCGCTCGCCGACCGGGACGTGGCCCGGGAACAGGCCGCGCGCGCCGACGGCCTGCGCGAGCACGCCGAGCAGGAGCGCGAACGGCTGGCCGCGGAGCTGACCCGGGTCCGGGAAACCCACGCCGCCGACGTGGACGCGCTGCGCGGTCAGGTCGCCGCGCTCACCCACGAAGGGCAGACGCTGCGGGTACGGGTGGCCGAGGCGGCCCGGGAACGCGAGCAGCTCGCCACCGACCTGAGCCAGGCCCGGGAGCGCGCCGAGGACCTGCGGCGCGCCGCCGACGGGGCGAAGTGGCAGGCCCAGGCCGTACAGGCTGACCTCGACCGGACCCGCGATGAGCTGGACCGGGCCCGGGCAGCGGTGGAGCGGGGTAACGCCGAACGGGTCGGTCTCGTTGACCAGGTCGGTGCCCTGCGCGCCGAACTGGCTACCGCTGCCGCCGAACGTGGCGCCGCACTCCGCTACGCTGATCAGCTGGCAGCCCAGGTCAGCGCCTTGACGACGGCGCTCGCCGCACCCCGGGAACCGGAGCCCGAGGACTCACTTGCCTGAGAAAAGTGAGTTATCGCTGTTCAGCGTGGGCGTGCGGGACAGGATGATCGCGCGATCCCCCGCTACCCTCGAATGAGGTGACCGGGTACGCTGCCGGGCCGGGCACCCGGGAATCGTCAGACCGGCCGCCTCGTTACACCGAAGAACCGTCTACAGACCCGAAGGGGAAAGCCGACCATGGGCGAGCGCATGCTGCGCGGAAGCCGCCTCGGAGCCGTCAGCTACGAGTCCGACCGCAACACCGAGCTGGCCCCGCGGCAGACCCGCGAGTACCTCTGCGCCAGGGGTCACCAGTTCGAGGTCCCCTTCGCCGTCGACGCCGAGGTCCCGATTACCTGGGAGTGCAAGTTCGACGGCACCGTGGCCCGGCTGGTCGACGGTAGCGAGCCGGAACAGAAGAAGGCCAAGCCGCCGCGTACCCACTGGGACATGCTGCTGGAGCGGCGCTCCATCGCGGAGCTGGAGGACATCCTGGCCGAGCGGCTGGAGGAGGTACGCGCGCGCCGCGGGCGCGCCTGAGAGAGCAGCTTGGGCCGGGTCGCCGTCATCGGACGGCGACCCGGCCTTTGCGCGCTAAGGATCGACGATCTCGCCCTCGATGGGGGCATCGTCGTCGGGTACCGGCGCGGACCGGCGTACCCGGACCCGGCGCGGGCCGAACAGGTCGCCGGCCAGGGCCGGGGAGAACCGCCGCTCGGCCAGTCCACGTACCCCCGCGCCAGCGATCCGCCGGGCCACCGGTACCCGCAGGGCCAGCCCCAGCAGGTCGGTCAGGAATCCCGGTACCACCAGCAGCAGTGCACTGACCAGCCCGACGACGCCGTCACTGACCTGCGCCCCGACCGGCCGCCCGGCGCTGGCCGCCGCGCGCAGCGCGCGCCAGGCCCGGACCCCCTCACGGCGCAGCAGCCACACGCCCAGCACGCTGGTGG
>VAXX01000530.1:0-2152 GCA_005885115.1 Actinomycetota bacterium
TACCTGTTCGGGCTGTTCCTGGTCTACACCGCGTACCGGCTGGTCCGGCCCCGGCACGCGGCCCGTGACGTGAGCGAGAACCGGTTGATCCGCGCGACCCAACGGGTGCTCCCGGTGACGACCGAGTACGACGGGGCCCGGCTCACCACCCGGCTCCGGGGGCGGCGGCACGTGACCCCGATGCTGCTGGTGATGGTCGCGCTGGGTACCACCGACCTGATCTTCGCGCTGGACTCGATCCCGGCCATCTTCGGCCTCACCAAGGCCGCCTACCTGGTCTTCACCGCCAACGTCTTCGCCCTGCTCGGCCTGCGCCAGCTCTACTTCCTGATCGGCGGCCTGCTCAACCGCCTGGTCCACCTGACCCTTGGGCTGGCCGCGGTGCTCGGCTTCATCGGCGTGAAGCTGATCCTGGACGCGCTGAACGACACCGGCCTGCCGTACGTCAACGGCGGCCGGCCGATCGAGGCGATCCCGGACATCCCGACCCTGACGTCGCTGCTGGTGATCGTCGGGATCCTGGCGACCGCCACGATCACCAGCCTGGTGTCCGGGCGCCGGCGAGAGGAGTCGGTCCGCTGATGGGCAACCTCCGGTCGCTGGGGCTGTCCGGCGCCCCGAACGCGCGCGACCTCGGCGGCCTGGTCACCTCCGACGGCCGTACCGTCCGGCCCGGTCTGGTCTTCCGCGCACCGGCGCTGGGCCGGCTCACCGACGAGGACGTGAGCAGCCTTGACCGGCTCGGCCTGACCGACCTGCTCGACCTGCGGCACGGCAGCGAGATCGACACCGCGCCGCCCGACCGGCTGCCGGCCGGGCCGGCGGTCGCGCACATCCCGATCTTCGACCCGGCGCACCCGGTCTTCACGTACGTCTCGGCCGTGCTGCTCGGCCAGGAGCTGGACCGGTACGCGGACCTGGTCGTCGAGGGCACGCCGGGCGCGATCCTGGCGATCTACCGCTGGTTCGTGGAAGCGCCGGCGGCCCGGACGGCCTTCGGCACCGCACTGCGCCGGATCGCGGCGGCCAGCGGCCCGCTGCTGTACCACTGCAGCGCCGGCAAGGACCGGACCGGCTGGCTGACCGCGGTCCTGCTCGGCGCGCTGGGCGCCGACCGGGCTACGATCGTCGACGACTACGTCCTGACCAACGAGGTCGCCGGACCGGCCATGGCACACACGATGGAGCTGCTCAACGCCCGCCGGGGAGTACCGCGTGAGCTGCTGTGGCCGGTGCTGGCCGCCGAGCCGGCCTACCTGGACGAGGCGTTCGGCGCGGTCGAGGAACGGTACGGCGGGCTCGACGGCTACCTGCGCGACGGGCTCGGGCTGGACGACGATGAGCTGGCCGCGCTGCGCCGCCGGCTACTGACCACCTGACCAGCTCGCCGCGGCGATCCGGGCGAGCAGGGTCCGCGCGGCGGCGTCGGGCAGCGTCGTGCTGCTGAGGACCACCAGGAGGTACGGGGGACGGTCGCGCGGGTAGACGATCCCGGCACCGTGGCGTACCCCGGTCACCCAGCCGCTCTTGTGCGCGATGCGGGTACCGGCGGGCAGTCCCGCCGCGACGTCGTCCCGGTGCCGGGTCGCGTGGAGGGTCGCCAGGGCCCGGCCGCCGTCCCGCGCGATGGCGTCCAGCAGGAGTGCCAGGTCGTACGCGGTGACCTCGTTGGTGAGCCCGGCCTCCCGGGCGGCGACGTCCTCGATCCCGCGCCCGATCCGGCTGTGCCGGGCCCCGACCTGGCGCCACACCGCGTCGGCGGCCGGGATGCCGACGGTACGAAGGACGAGGTTGGTGGCCAGGTTGCTGGACGTGACGATCATGCGCTCGGCCAGCCAGCCCAGGGAGGCGGTACCGCCCAGCCGGGCCCATACCTGCGGATCGTCGTCCTTGGCCCGGGCCAGGCGGTACGGCGGGGCGCCGGTGACGGCGGAGGGGAACCGGTCGGTGACCTCCACCTCGGCGTCGACGTCGTGCCGGTACGCGGCGACGAGCACCGCGATCTTCATCGTGCTCGCCGCGTAGTGCGGTACGTGCTCTGCCCGTGCGTACACCGGCTCGGCGGCCCCGACCGGCGCGCACCAGACCGACACCGTCCCCGGTACCCCGTCCAGGTCGAGCTTCATCCGCCCGCTCAACCCCCACGCGGGGG
>VAXX01000530.1:2208-3447 GCA_005885115.1 Actinomycetota bacterium
GGCGGTACCAGCCGCTCCAGCTCCTCGCCGGTGGACGAGCGGATGTTGGTGAGCTTCTTCTCCTTGGTGATGTTGACGTCCATGTCGTCGGCCCGGGAGTTCTCTCCGACGATCATGCCCTCGTACACCTCGGTGGTCGGCTCCACGAACAGTGAGCCGCGCTCCTGCAGGTTGAACATCGCGTAGCTGGTCGCCGCCCCGGCCCGGTCGGCGACCAGCGAGCCGGTGGCCCGGGTACGCAGCTCACCGAACCACGGCTCGTACGACTCGAAGACGTGGTGCAGGATGCCGGTACCCCGGGTGTCGGTGAGGAACTCGGTCCGGAAGCCGATCAGTCCGCGCGCGGGTACCAGCCACTCCATCCGGATCCAGCCGGTACCGTGGTTGACCAGCTGCTCCATCCGGCCCTTGCGGGTGGCGAGCAGTTGGGTGATCGCGCCGAGGTAGTCCTCGGGGGCGTCGATGGTCAGCCGCTCCACCGGCTCGCACAGCTTCCCGTCGACCTCCCGGGTCACCACCTGCGGCTTGCCGACGGTCAGCTCGTACCCCTCCCGGCGCATCTGCTCCACCAGGATCGCGAGGGCCAGCTCGCCCCGACCCTGGACCTCCCAGGTGTCCGGCCGCTCGGTGGGCAGGACGCGGAGCGACACGTTGCCGACCAGCTCGCGGTCCAGCCGGTCCTTGACCAGCCGGGCGGTGACCTTGGAGCCCTTCACCCGGCCGGCGAGCGGGGACTGGTTGGTGCCGATGGTCATCGAGATGGCCGGCTCGTCGACCCGGATCAGCGGCAGCGGTACCGGGTTCTCCGCGTCGGCCAGCGTCTCGCCCAGCATGATCTCGGGGATCCCGGCGACCGCGATGATGTCGCCCGGCCCGGCCTGTTCAGCGGACTTGCGCTCCAACCCGTCGGTCATCAGCAGCTCGGAGATACGGACCCGGTCGACCGTGCCACTGCTACGGCACCAGGCCGCGGTCTGGCCCTTGCGGATCGTGCCCTGGCGTACCCGGCACAGCGCGAGCCGGCCCAGGAACGGCGAGGCGTCCAGGTTGGTCACGTGCGCCTGCAGCGGCGCGCCGTCCACATACGAGGGTTGGGGGATGGTGTCGAGGAGGGTGGCGAACAGCGGTTCGAGGGTGGGGGAGTCGGGCATCCCGCCATCCGGCGGCTGGTGCAGCGAGGCGCGGCCGTCGCGGGCGCAGGCGTACACGATCGGGAAGTCAATCTGGGCCTCGTCCGCG
>VAXX01000536.1 GCA_005885115.1 Actinomycetota bacterium
GCCGAGCACGTTGACCGGCCCGCCGATCTTCGTCAGCTTGGCGTCGGTGATGACGTCGCTGTCCTCCTGGAAGTTGGGGATGGCGTACACCGACCCGCTGGCGTCGTTGAGGTGCGAGGGCTTGCGGTCCAGGGCGCCCTTGATGACGTCGGGCCCGTCGCGCTGCACCTGGAAGAACGACACCCCGTCAGCGACCGCCTTGCCGTACAGGGCACCGGCGTCCGCGACGGTGAAGCTGGGCGAGCTGCCGGAGGCGCCGCCGCTGACCACGATGTGGTACGTCCCGGGAGCCGTCACGCCGCTGAAGGTGATCGGGTACACCGCCGTGTACCTGGCGTTCCACGCGCCCCGGCTGGTGTGCCCGACGGTCCCGGTGAACACCTTGTGCCCGTGCGCGTCGAGCACCGAGAAGTCCGCGTTGGCCACCGCGCCGGTGGTCATCAGGTACGCCTGCTTGACCTCCGTCGGCAGGTACCCGACCTGGTCCACCCGGACCAGCCCCGGTACGGCGGCACTGGCCGGGGCCGACTGCACGAACGCCGCTCCGGCGAGGACGAGCCCGGCCGAGCCGAGGATCGCGATGGCCCGCTTCGACCCCACGGGACGCCTCCGATTGTTAGGCAAGCTCTCTTACTAATGGCGCGACCCTAGGACGGTTGGCCGACTCCGTCAACCGCCGTTCGTACCGGTACCCTCGGCCGAGTGCACCACCCCAGGCGTTTCCGCCACGCTCGGCGTACCAATGGCTCACTGATCGTCGTGATCGCGGTCCTCGCGCTCGGCCTCGCCGCCGCCACGACGGTCGTCCTCCGGCCCGGCAGCTCCGCGTCGACCCGCGTCGCCGCCGCCGGCGTCGTCGCCGCGTCGGACCCGGCCACCCCGGTCGTGGCCCCCGCGCCGCCGCCGGTGTCGCCCAGCCCGACGCCCAGCGGCCCGGCGCCCGCCAGTTCGACGCCGCCCGCGGCCGGCCCCTCGCCGCGGCTCGGCGCGCCGCCCGACCCGCCGGCGCAGGTGCTGGCGCTGGTCAACCAGGAACGGGCCAGGGCCGGCTGCCCGGCGGTGACCCCGGACGCCCGGCTCGCCGCCGCCGCGCGGGCGCACAGCGCCGACATGGCGCAGCGGCGGTACTTCGACCACACCGCTCCCGACGGGACCGACCCGGGCCAGCGGATCACCGCCGCCGGGTACGCCTGGTCGGCGTACGGGGAGAACATCGCCGCCGGGTATCCCGACGCGGTGTCGGTGATGCGCGGCTGGATGAACAGCCCCGGGCACCGCGAGAACATCCTCAACTGCCGGTTCAGCAACCTCGGCGTCGGCCTGTACCGCACGCCGGACCGCGGCGGCTACTGGACCCAGGACTTCGCCGCGCCGTGAGACATCCGATCTTCTGTTGAGCTTCGGCGCCGCTGGTGGGAGGCTACGAACGTGCGCGTGGGCCTGTTCGTCACCTGTTTCAACGACACGTTGTTCCCCCAGGTCGGGCGGGCGACGGTCAGCGTCCTGGAGCGGCTGGGCCTCACGGTCGACTTCCCCGCCGGGCAGACGTGCTGCGGGCAGATGCACTTCAACTCCGGGTACCGGCCCGAGTGCGTACCGCTGGTCCGGCACTTCGCCGAGGTGTTCCGCGGGTACGACGCCGTGGTGACCCCGTCGGCGTCCTGCGCCTCGATGGTCCGCCACTACCACCACCAGGTGGATCCGGCGGTCACCGTACCCACGGTGTACGAGTTGAGCGAGTTCCTCGTCGACGTGCTGGGCGTGACCGACGTCGGCGCGTACTTCCCGCATCCGGTCACGTTTCACCCGACCTGTCATTCGCTGCGGCTGCTGCACATCGGCGACCGGCCGCAGCGGCTGCTCGCCGCGGTCGACGGCATCGAACTGCGGCCACTGGCGCATCCGCAGGAGTGCTGCGGCTTCGGCGGTACGTTCAGCGTCAAGAACCCGGACACCTCCACCGCCATGGGGCAGGACAAGGTGGCCGACGTCGAAGCCACCGGCGCCGAGGTACTCACCTCCGCCGACACGTCCTGCCTGATGCACATCGGCGGGCTGCTGTCCCGCCAGGGCGCGCCGGTACGGGTGCTGCGCCGCCGTTCCCGGTCACCGCGCGGGCGGCGCTCGCCGATACCCAGCAGCGGGCCAACCTCGCCCGGGCCACCACGACGATCCGGGACAAGCGACTGCGCGCGATCGCTGAGCTGCCCGACTGGGAGCAGCTCCGACTGGCCGGCGCGGCGATCAAGGACGATGTCCTGTCCCGGCTGCCGGAGCTGCTGGAGCAACTGGAGGAGCGGGTCACCGCGGCCGGCGGCGTGGTGCACTGGGCGGTCGACGCGGCACAGGCCAACGCGATCGTCGCCGACATCGTCAAGGCGCACGACGCCCGCGAGGTGGTCAAGGTCAAGTCGATGGCCACCCAGGAGATCGAGCTCAACAACGCGCTGGCCGAGCACGGCATCGACGTATGGGAGACCGATCTCGCCGAGCTGATCGTGCAACTCGGGCACGACCTGCCCTCGCACATCCTGGTACCGGCGATCCACCGCAACCGCTCGGAGATCCGCGACATCTTCGTCAGGGAGATGGGTCAGGTGGGCCGGCCGGCACCGGACGGGATCGGCGACACCCCGGCGGAGCTGGCCGAGGCGGCCCGGCTGCACCTGCGGGAGAAGTTCCTGCGCGCCACCGTCGCGGTGTCCGGCGGCAACTTCGCCGTCGCCGATACCGGGACGGTCGTGGTACTGGAGTCCGAGGGCAACGGGCGGATGTGCCTGACGTTGCCGAAGGTGCTGGTCACCGTCCTGGGCATCGAGAAACTCGTACCCACCTGGGCCGACCTCGAGGTCTTCCTGCAACTCCTGCCGCGCTCCTCGACGGCGGAGCGGATGAACCCGTACACCTCGTTGTGGACCGGCGTCGCGCCCGGGGACGGGCCGCAGGAGTTCCACCTGATCCTGCTGGACAACGGGCGTACGGCCACCCTCGCCGACCCGACCGGACGGCAGGCCCTGCGCTGCATCCGCTGCTCCGCCTTCACCCCGCAACTGCGCGGGATCAACCAGCACCCGGTGGACGAGCAGACCGCCTCGCTGCCGTTCGCGTCCTCGCTGTGCGGCGCCTGCTTCGAGGCGTGTCCGGTCCGCATCGACATCCCCGACGTCCTGGTCCACCTGCGCGCAAAGGTGGTCGAGCACAAGCGCGGTCACCTGGGCGCGGAAGGGCTCGCGCTCGGGTTGGCCGCGCGCACGTTCGCGACGCCCGAGCGCCTGGCCCGGGCGGAGAAGCTGGCCGGCTGGGCCGGGCGCCTGGCCGGCCGCCGCGGCCGGCTGCGGCTGCGCGGTCCGTTCTGGATCAAAGCCTGGTTCGGTACGCGTGACCTCGTGGCACCCCCGAAGGAGTCGTTCCGCGCCTGGTGGAGGAGGACCCGGTCATGAAGCAGGTGATCCTGGACCGGATCCGGGCCGCGCTCGCCGACCGGCCCGGCCCGGTCGCGGTACCCCGGGAGTACCGGCGTGACCTCGGTGGTACCGACATCGTGGAGCTGTTCGCCGAACGGGCCGCGGACTACCGCGCGACGGTGACCCGGGTGTCCACTGTGGACATTGCCGGCGCGGTCGCCGGCGCGCTCCGGGACCGCGGCGCCCGCCGGATCGTGGTCCCCGCCGGCTTCCCGGACGCCTGGCTGGCCGGGGCCGACGTCGAACCGCTGCGCGACGACCCGCCGCTGTCGTACGCCGCGTTGGACGCCGCCGACGGCGTGGTCAGCGGGTGCGCGGTCGCGATCGCGCTCACCGGCACGATCATCCTGGACGCCGGGCCGGCCCAGGGCCGGCGCGCGCTGACCCTGCTCCCCGACTACCACCTGTGCGTGGTACGCACGGATCAGATCGTCGGTTCGGTGCCCGAGGCGCTGTCCCGGCTCGATCCGACCCGGCCGCAGACCTGGATCAGTGGACCGTCCGCGACCAGTGACATCGAGCTCAACCGGGTCGAGGGCGTACACGGGCCGCGGACCCTGGACATCCTGATCCTCTGATCCGTGCCGACGGCCGGCATTGATGGTCCTGACGACTCGGCCTAGGCCGCCGCTGGTTCCGTGCCTTCCTCGGTCAGCGCGGACAGGTACTCCCGGGCCCAGGTCTGTACGTCGTGGGTACGCAGGTACCGGCGCATCGCCCGCATCCGGCGCGCCGCGTCGACCGGGTCCGCCTGCAACGCCCGTACCAGGGTGTCCTTCAGGTCGTCCAGGTCATGCGGGTTGACCAGGTACGCCTGCTTGAGCTCGATCGCGGCGCCGGCGAACTCGGACAGCACCAGCGCGCCCCCGAGGTCGACCCGGCTGGCCACGTACTCCTTGGCGACCAGGTTCATCCCGTCGCGCAGCGGGGTGACCACCATGACGTCGGCGGCCCGGTACAGGGCGGCCAGCTCCAGCCGGTCGAACGAGTGGTTGAGGTAGTGCACGGCGGGTACGCCCAGCCGGCCGTACTCCCCGTTCATCCCGCCGACCTCGCGCTCCACCTTGTCGCGCAGCATCTTGTAGTGCTCGACCCGCTCCCGGCTGGGTACCGCGACCTGGACCAGCACCGTGTCCGGCACCTTGGCCCGGCCGTCGGCCAGCAGCTCCCGGTACGCCTTGAGCCGGTGCTCGATGCCCTTGGTGTAG
>VAXX01000537.1 GCA_005885115.1 Actinomycetota bacterium
CCCAGCTTCGTCGAGGTCGTGTACTTCATGTCGAGGTACGCGTGGTTGGCCGGCGCGAGGACCAGCTTCGTACCGTGCTTGGCGGCCGCGGCCACGGCGGGGTTACTGGTCGAGGTGTCCCAGAACTCGGCGACCGTGGACGGCAGCGGCGTCGCGTTCACGATGTCGTGCCAGCCGAGGACCGCCTTGCCGTGCCCGGCGACGATCTGCTGTACCCGGTTGATGAACTTGGCGTAGTCGGCCGGCTTGGTCGACTGCGCCTCGTCGCCACCGATGTGCAGGTACGGGCCGGGGGTCAGCGCGGCGAGCTGACCGAATACGGCGTCGATGAACGTGTACGTGATGTCCTTGCTGACGCACAGCGAGCTGAACCCGACGTCGGTACCGGTGTAGCGCGGCGGGGCCTTGCCGTCGCAGTTGAGTTGGGCGTAGGAGGCCAGCGCGGCGTTGGTGTGGCCGGGCATGTCGATCTCGGGTACCACGGTGATGAAGCGCTGCTGCGCGTACGCCACGATGGCCTTGTAGTCGTCCTGCGTGTAGAAGCCGCCCGGCCCGCCGCCGACCTCGGTACCGCCGCCGTAGCTGGCCAGCCGTTCCCAGCCGGTGATGGCGATCCGCCAGCCCTGGTCGTCGGACAGGTGCAGGTGGAACCGGTTCACCTTGTACAGCGCGATCTCGTCGAGGTACCGCTCGACCTGGGCCACGGTGAAGAAGTGCCGGGCGACGTCGAGCATCGCGCCCCGGTAGGCGAATCGCGGGTAGTCCAGGACGTGCCCGCCCGGCACCGGCCACGGTCCGGGCTTCACCGTCCGACTCTCCACAGTGGACGGCAGGAGCTGCCGCAGCGTCTGTACGCCCTCGAACAGCCCGGCGGCCTTGCGGGCCCGGATCACCACGCCGCTACCGGTGACGTCCAGCGTGTACCCCTCGTCGCCGACCTGGGCCGGCGCGCCGGACAGCAGCAGCGCGATGCCGGCCGAGCCACCCGAGGGCGTCTTCACCGGCAGCGGGTACCCGGTCGAGCGGCGCAGGATGGCGGCCAGGTACTGGCCGACCGGCGCCGAGTCGGTGGCGATGGTGGTCGCGGACGTGATCCCGTACCCGGCGCCGGACGCGGCGGCACTGACCGGTGCGGGTACCACGGCGGCGAAGCCGGTGGACACCGCGGCGCCGGCCGGTGCCGCGACCGACAGCGCTCCCCCGGCCAGGACGAGGGACAGGCTGACCGCGACTACCCGGCGTACCCGCATGACGACTCCTATCGACGCATGTACCTGCGTCAAGATATCGGTCGACGGGCACGTGCGCCAGTCACCGGGTCGACGCCGCGGGCGGGCGGACCTCCTCCGGCGCCGCCGCGAGCCGGCTGTGCCGTACGCCGTAGGCGAAGTACACCACGAAGCCGACCACCATCCAGATCAGGAACCGCAGCCAGGTGGCCGCCGGCAGGTTGAGCATCAGGTACCCGGAGGCGAGCACGGCGAGGATCGGGACCACCGGTACGCCCGGACAGCGGAACGCCCGGGGCAGGTCCGGCCGGGTCCGGCGCAGGACCAGCACACCGATCGCGACCAGGATGAACGCGAACAGCGTACCGATGTTGACCAGCTCGGCGAGCTCGGTCAGCGGGACGAAGGTGGACAGCACCGCCACCGCGACGCCGGTCGTGATCGAGGTCCGGACCGGGGTGCCGAAGCGCTGGTTCACCGCGGCGAACGCGGGCGGCAGCAGGCGGTCCCGGCTCATCGCGAAGAACACCCGGCTCTGGCCCAGCAGCAGGATCATCATCACCGTGGTGAGGCCGAGCAGCGCCCCCACCGAGATCACCGTGGCGTACCCGGGCCGGCCGACCGACCGGAACGCGGCCGCCAAGGGCGCATCGATCTTGATCGAGGTGTACTTCACCATCCCGGTGATGACCAGCGAGACCGCCACGTACAGCGCGGTGCAGATCGCCAGCGAGCCGAGGATGCCGATCGGCATGTCGCGCTGCGGCCGGCGGGTCTCCTCGGCGGCGGTGGCCACGATGTCGAAGCCGATGAAGGCGAAGAACACCAGGGCCGCGCCGGTGAAGATGCCGCTGATCCCGAACGATCCGGGCGCGAACCCCAGATCCTGCAACAGCGAGGGGGTACTGGTGGCTCCGCCCGCCCCGCGCGAACCGGCGGGCGGGATGAACGGCGAGTAGTTGGCCGCCTTGACGTAGAACAGCCCGGCGACGATCACGAACAGCACCACGGCGAGCTTGACCGCGACGATGACCATGTTGACCCGGGACGACACCTTGATGCCCAGGCAGATGACGGCGGTGAGGATCAGCACGATCGCGGCGGCCGCCAGGTTGTGCCCGCGGCCGTACGCCCACGAGGGGATCGTGATGTGGGCCGCCTTCATGACGTCGGCGAAGTACGTCGACCAGCCGACCGCCACCGTACTGGCGCCCAGGGCCAGCTCCAGGATCAGGTCCCAGCCGATGATCCAGGCGATCAGCTCACCGAGGCTGGCGTACGAGAACGTGTACGCCGACCCGGCCACCGGTACCGTGCTGGCGAACTCCGCGTAGCACAGCGCCGCCAGGGCACAGGCGATGCCGGCGAACACGAACGACAGGGCGACCGCCGGACCCGCCTGTACCCCGGCGGCCTTGCCGGTGAGCACGAAGATGCCGGTACCGATGATCACGCCGACCCCGAAGACCGTCAGGTCCAGCGGCCCCAGCCGCTTGCGGAGCTGGTGTCCGGGCTCCTCGGTATCCGCGATGGACTGCTCGATCGTCTTGGTGCGCCCCAGATTCATGACCCACCTCCTGCACCCGGAGGTACCCCCGAGGGGCGGCGCCCAATCCCGCCGATACGGCTACGGGAGACCCCAGGTC
>VAXX01000461.1 GCA_005885115.1 Actinomycetota bacterium
CATCGAGCAGTCGAACGCGCTCGGGTTCGGGTCGTCCAGGTTGTCCGAGACCCCGAAGATGTACCGGTCGCCCTTCTGCGCCATCGCCGCGTTGAGGAACGTGTGCAGATGGTCGGCGTCGGCGGCCGGTACGGCCGGGTGGACGGTCGTGGCGGGGCCGTCCAGCGGTTCCAGCGGGATGCCCAGCGGAGCACCGGACCGGTCCTCGATGGCGATACCGAAGTCGGCGCCGGGCACGGTGCTGGGGTCGTGCGCGCCGCCCACCACGACCGTGGCACTGCCGTCGACGTGGGTGTCCGGCTGCGTCGCCGGCGCCTTCCCGCCGTGCGGGTCGCCGGGGGACAGCGGATGCCCGTACCCGATGGTGCCGGTCCACACGCCCCGGTTGGGTCCGTCCCCGTACGCCACGGCCGCCTGTTGCGCCTCGTCCTTGAAGCGCAGGTACCGCGCGCCCAGGCCGCCGTGCGTGGTGGTCCACGGTGACACGTCGGCCCCGTCGTGCGAGGCCAGGTACGCCGCCTGCGCGTTCTGCGCCGGATCCCACAGGTCCAAGCGCCCGGCCAGGTCGGGGTGGGCCTGCGCGTTGATCTGCCACAGCCCCTGGCTGTCCTCGCCGACGGTGGCGTGCGACCGGCTGTCCCCGCCGGACTCGGCCAGGGCGATCGCGGTCATGGTGGCGGACTGATCGGGCGAGAAGCCCGCCTGCCGGGCGAAGGCATAGATCTGTTCGGCCGTGAAGCGCGGCATCCCCACACTGTAGAGCGGGGGATCCAGCTTGCGGGACCGCCTAGACTGGGGACCCCCGCGCCACCCCGGAGTCCACGATGCTGCATCTGCTCGATGAGTCGCTGGAGGCGTTCCTGCGCGCGACGGTACCGCTGCCCAAGCGGGAGATCGACATCTCGTTCGCCGCGCCCGACCGGGACTGGTCGGCCCGGGTCTCCCGCCCGACCGTCAACCTGTACCTGTGGGACGTGCGCCGCAACCTCGAACAGCGCGAGGGCGGCGTGGAGATCGTGCGCGACGACAACGGCCGCCCGCAACGGCGCCCGCCGCTGCCCCGGGTGGACTGCCGGTACCTGGTCACCGCGTGGACCTCCGAGGTGCGCGACGAGCACTCGCTGCTGGGTGCCACGCTCGGCGCGCTGCTACTGCACCGCACCATCGAGCCGCGCTTCCTGCCCGGCCCGTACGCGACGGTCACGCCGGTACCGACCATCGAGGTCGCCGCGAGCGACGGCCGTGACAACTCCGACTTCTGGTCGGCACTCGGCGGCCAGCTCAAGCCCGGCCTGGACGTGGTGGTCACCGCCACCGTCGACACCGCGCTGCTGGTCGAGGCCGGCCCGCCGGTCGACCGGTACCTCCTGCGGACCTGGCGCAAGGTCGACGAGGACGACACGGCCACCGAGCCCGCCGTCAGCGAGCGGGCCTTCGTCGGCGGCCGGTCCGCGGCGCCGGAGGGCACCGCCGTGGTCACCCGGCGCGGCTCCGGCCGGGTGGGCGCGGACGGTTCGTTTCTGGTACCAGCCGAGTCCGGCGACGACGTGTCGATCGACGGTACGGTCCGCGGACGCGTCCCCGAGTCCGGCCCGATCGACGTCCCCGAAGGCTAGGCGACGAGCAGTTGGTGGGTCGCCAGTTCGCGGTAGAGCGGGCTGGTCTCGGTCAGTTCGGCGTGCTGGCCGACCGCGACCACCCGGCCGGCGTCGAGCACCACGATCTGGTCGGCGTCGACCACGGTCGAGAGCCGGTGCGCGATGATCAGCAGGGTGCGTTGCGCCGACACGGCGTCGATCGCCGCGCGCAGCGCCGCCTCGTTGCGCGCGTCCAGGTTGCTGGTCGGCTCGTCGAGCAGCAGGATCGGCGGCGCGGCCAGCAGCGTACGCGCGATGGCCAGCCGCTGGCGCTCCCCGCCGGACAGCAGTACCCCGCCCTCGCCGACCTGCGCGTCCAGCCCGTACGGGGTACGCCCGACGATGTCGGTCAGGTTCACCGTGGCCAGGACGGCCAGCATCTGCGCGTCGGTCGCCGCCGGTAGGGTCAGCCGCAGGTTGTCCCGGATCGTCCCGGCGAGCACCGGCGCCTCCTGCTCGACGTACCCGAGCCGGGTCCGCAGGTCGGTCCGGGGCAGGTCGCGCAGGTCCACCCCACCGACCCGGACCGCGCCGGAGCCCACCTCGTAGAACCGTTCCACCAGCGCCAGTACGGTCGACTTGCCCGCTCCGGACGGCCCGACCAGCGCGGTCCGGGTCCCGTACGGCACGGCGAAGCTGACCTCGCGCAGCACCGGCGCCCCGTCCGGGTACGCGAAGGTGACCCGGTCGAACTCCACCGCGGCCGGCGACACCACGACCGGGGTCGCCGCCGTGACGTCGGAGGCGTCCTCGGCCGGTACGTCCAGCATCTCCTCGATCCGTTGCAGCGCACCGAGTCCGGGCCCAGCCGGATGGTCCCGCTGGCCACCCGCGCCGCGCCCACGCCGACCACGAGCAGGAACGCCGCCTGTACCGCCGTCATCGCCGCCGGCCACACCACCGCCTGCAGCCGGGCCATCCGCAGCCCCGCGCGGTAGGCCGCCTCGGCGGACCGGCCCACCTCGGCGGCCTCGCGCTCCTGCGCGTTGCTGGCCCGGATGGTCCGGGCCGCGCTGATCGCCCGCTCCACCGCCGAGGTCATCTCGCCGATCCGGGCCTGCGCCTGCTCGGAGGCCGGCCGGACCCGCCGGTTGAGCCCGATCGCCACGCCCAGCCCGACGGCCATCCCGACCGTGGTGATGCCAAAGAGCACCGGATCGATGAGGATCATCCCGATCGCCGCGCCGACCACCATGACCGCGCCGGTCGCCGTCTCGAACAGGCCCGAGGTGACCACGGCGCGCAGCAGGGTGGTGTCCGCGCCGACCCGGGACAACAGATCGCCGGTACGCCGCTGGTCGTACTCGCGGATCGGCAGGCGCAGCAGGTGCCCGGCCAGCCGGGTACGGGCGGACAGGACCATGCCCTCGGCGGTACGGGCGAGCAGGTAGTCCCGCCCGCCGTCCAGTACCGCCACGACCAGGAGTACCCCGACCAGCACTCCGATGTCGCCCCACACCGGACGGTGCCCGACGCCGTTGAGCACGGTCCGGGTCAGCAGCGGCTGCAGCAGGGTACCCCCGGCCCGGGCCAGTGACAGCACGGCGACCAGGACCAGCGCCGTCCGGTGGATGCGCAGGTACGGCAGCAACGACCGCAGCCCCACCCGGCGATTGCCCATACCCGGAAGGTTAGGGAAGGGATCCTGAGAAACGCCTCAGTTGAACAGGTTGAGGTTGATGGCGTTGGCCATCGCCTGGTACCCGGCGTCGTTGGGGTGCAGGTGGTCGCCGCTGTCGTAGCTGGCCCGCATCCGCAGCGGGTCGGCCGGGTCCTGGAGCGCCCTGGCGAAGTCGATGAACCCGTCGAAGTGGCCGGGTGCCTTGATCCAGGCGATCAGCTTCTGCCGCTGCTGCTCCATCGTCGTGGTGTATCGCGCCGACCCCTCGACCGGGGTGATCGTGGCGCCGAAGATCCGGGCGCCCTTCGCGTGTACCCGGTCGATGATCTGCTGGTACCCGGCGATGATCTGGTCGGCCGTGGCCGGCGGGTTGGCGCTGCGCAGGTCGTTGATCCCCTCCAGCAGGACCACGTCGGTCAGCCCGCGCCGGACCAGCACGTCGCGGGTCAGCCGGTGCAGCGCGCTGGGTCCGCCCTGGTCGCTGTCCAGGAGCACCTGGTTGCCGGCGATGCCCTCGTCGACCACGGACTTCGCCGGGACCCCGGTACGCGCCCGCAGCCGCTCGGAGAGCCGGTCGGGCCAGCGGTGGTTGGCGTTGCCGCTGGATCCGGAGCCGTCGGTGATCGAGTCGCCGAGCGCGACGATGGTGCCCGGTGCGGCACCGCCGTGCACGCTGACCGCGTCGAGGAAGTACCAGCTACCGATCCTGGTGGCGAACGAACCGGCACCGGTATCCGTACTGTGGTCCCCGGTACCCGAGACGTAGCTGGTCTGCTCCGCCGCCCGGTGGTAGGTCGCCGGCCCGGTCGCGTTGTGCACGTACAGGCTGACCGCCAGGTCCTGACCGGCCGAGACGGACAGCGGTACCGGGTCGCTGCCGCGTTCGGTGCCCTTGGGCACCGTGATGCTCCCCGCGCCGGAGAACACCGCCCGATGGGTCGTACCCACCGCCGCCCCGCTGGTCCGCAGCGCGACCGTCACGTGGTCGAAGGTGATGTCCCGGTCGCCGAAGGTGTTGGCCAGGCGTACCCGCACCGACGTCCCACCCGAGTGCAGGTGGACGATCAGCCGCAGGGTCTGGTTGGTGAAGCTGGGCGGGGGCGACACCGTGGCCGAGGACTGGGGCGAGG
This sequence comes from Actinomycetota bacterium, assembly GCA_005885115.1. Lineage (GTDB taxonomy): Bacteria > Actinomycetota > Actinomycetes > Mycobacteriales > Micromonosporaceae > AC-43. The sequence goes on from VAXX01000461.1 coordinate 4,389, forward strand.
CTCCCCACGAGTCGACCCAGGAGGGCGGGGCAGTGGTCGCGGCGAATGCGGCCGCGGTGGCGCCCGTAAGGGTGAGCGCCAGCATGGCGACGCCGCCGGTCAGCAGCAAGCGGCCGGTGGGGGTCCGGGGGGCGAGGCGAGCCATCGGTACTCCGGTTCAACGGTTCAATACATAGACGGAAGTGGATCAGATGATGGCACGGAGCTGGGACGGGCCGCAATCATGGATAAGTCAGGGCCGTTGGCCCGAGCCGGAGCCCGGGCCAACGGCCCTGGTGTGGGGAACAGCGACTGTTAGGCAGCCTGCCTGACAACCGACGTTACGGCGTCGACCGCCGACCGTCAATCCTCCGTTCACCTCAAGCGCCGAACGGTCCCCGCGACCGGGACCGCGCCGGATGACCCGCCTGCGTACCATGCCGGGCGTGCCGACCTTCACGGGTAGCGAGGGTGTCGACAGCGCCGAGGCCGAGCAGCGGCGCTTCGTCGTCTGCGGGGACAACCCGCTGGCCCTGCGGTTGGTCGACGAGCTGGCCACCCGGTACGGCGGGGAGATCCTCGCCATCGTGCCCTCGGCCAAGAGCGGGTACGGGCCGCGGATCGCCAGCCTGCCCGGTGTCGAGGTCCTCGAGGCGGGGCGGCTCGACGCCCAGGCGTTCCTGCGGGCCGAGCTCGCCAGCGTCGCCGCGCTGGCGCTGGTGGACCAGGACGACGGGGGCAACCTCGACGCCGCACTACTGGCCCGGGAGCTGAACCCGCACCTGCGGATCGTCCTGCGGCTGTTCAACGCCAGCCTCGGCGCCGGGGTACGCCGGCTCCTCGGCGACTGCGAGGTGCTCTCGGAGTCCGGGATCGCGGCTCCGGCGTTCGTCGCGGCGGCACTGGGCGACGCCGTACCCACGCTGCTGCGGCTGCCCGGGCCGCCGCTACTCGTGGGGCACCGCGACGCCATCGCGCCGGACCGGGTGATCTGCGGGATCGCGGTGGAGTCCGCGGACGGGGAGCCCGAGCTGCTTCCCGCCGACCGGCACCGGGCGGACCTGGTGATCGGCACCGCGGAGCAGACCGGGCCCGAACCCGTACGCCGTCGGCGCCGCCATCCGCTACGGTTGATCATCCGGCTGGTCGGGCGGCGGTTGCGGCTGCTCCTGGCGGTCCTGGCCGGGCTGGTCCTCGTGGACACGGCGGTGCTGAAGGTCGCCGACGGGATCGGGTGGTGGCCGGCCGCGTACCAGACCGTCCTCACCGCCTTCGGCGGCGCCAGCCCGAACCCGGGCGCCCCGGTGGCGCAGCAGATCGTCGAGCTGACCCTGACGGTGGTCGCGGTCGCGCTGATCCCGGTACTCACCGCCGCGGTGGTGGACGCCGTGGTGAAGGCCCGGCTGGCGGCGGGCGGGTTGACCGAGCCGATCGAGGGGCACGTCGTGGTGGTCGGCCTCGGCAACGTCGGGGCCCGGGTACTGCGGGCGCTGTACGAACTGGGGATCAGCGTCGTCGCCGTGGACCGCGACGAACAGGCCCGAGGGGTACCGGTGGCCCGCGAGCTGGACCAGCCGCTGGTGATCGGGGACGCGACCCAGGAGCAGACGCTCCAGGCGGCCTCGGTAGGCACCTGCCGGGCTCTGATCGTCACGTCCACCGATGACGTCAACAACCTGGAGACCGCGCTGCTCGGCCAGACCATCCAGCCGGACCTGCGGATCGTCCTGCGGCTGTTCGACGGCGACTTCGCCGAGCGGGTACAGCGCAACTTCCGGATCTCCAGTTCGCGCAGCGTCTCGTACCTGGCCGCCCCGGCCTTCGCCGCCGCCATGCTGGGTCGGCAGGTGGTCGACGTGATCCCGGTACGCCGCCGGGTCCTCCTGGTCGCCGAGCTGCCGGTCGGAGCCGGTTCGCCGATCGAGGGCCGTCCGGTCGCCGAGCTGAACCGGCCACAGGAGTCCCAGGTGCTGGGGATCCGTACCGGCCGGGGCGCGCAGACCCTCTGGTCCCCGCCGACGGGGCGGCGACTGGTCCGTACCGACCAGTTGATCGTGCTGGCCACCCGGTCCGGCCTGAGCTGGCTGCTGGCCGTCACCGGAGCGGACGAGCAGTAGCGCGCGTGCGTTTTCGTGGGCGGGAATGCTACTCCCTGAGACATTCACGTGGGACTATGCTCGCGCTGACCCGCGAAACCCCCAGAAGGGACGACCATGGCAGGTGCCGTGTCACGTAAACGATGGGCGATCCGGGGCGGACTGGCCGGCCTGGCCGTCGGAGCACTGGTCGCCGGCGTGTTCGTCGCCGTCGCGCCGGCGCAGGCCGCTGACGTCAACCCGTACTCGCCGGCCGCCGGCCACCCGTACCGCCGGGGCGCCGTACCGACGCTTGAGACCGCCCAGAAGATGGCCGCCTACCAGGCGTCCCACCGCAACGCCGCGAAACCGGCGTCCCAGCCGCAACTGACCTACGGCGGCGGGGTCGACGGCATCGGGGTCACCACCGGCAAGCCCCGGGTGTACCTCGTCTTCTGGGGCACCCAGTGGGGCGACCCTGGCACCGACGCCAACGGCAACACCACGTACTCCAACGACGGTGTCGGGATGGCGGCGCGCCTGCAGCAGCTGATGAAGGGCATCGGCGCGGCGGGCGAGCAGTGGTCCGGGGTGATGACCCAGTACTGCGAGGGCATCGCCAAGGGCGCGACCACCTGCCCGGCGAGTTCCGCGCACGTCGGGTACCCCACCGGCGGCGCGCTGGCCGGAGTCTGGCTGGACAACGCGGCCAAGGCCCCCGACGCGGCCACCGAGCAGCAGATCGGCGACGAGGCGGTACGCGCCGCCTCGCATTTCAACAACACCAGCCCGGGGCTCAACCGCAGCGCGCAGTACGTGGTCGTCTCCCCGCACGGCACCCACCCGGACGGGTTCGACACCCCCAACGGCGGCTTCTGCGCCTGGCACGACTGGAACGGTGACACCAGCCTGACCCCGGGTCCGGTGGTGTCGAAGGTCGGCGACATCGCATTCACCAACCTGCCGTACGTGACCGACGCCGGCGGTAACTGCGGGCAGAACTTCGTCAACAAGAACGGCAGCGACGGCGCCCTGGACGGGGTGACGATCGTCGAGGGGCACGAGTACGCCGAGACGATCACCGACCAGAACCCGGCCGGTGGCTGGCTGGACGGCGGCGGCGAGGAGAACGGCGACAAGTGCGCCTGGATCACGCCGGGCTCCGGCCCCGGCGCCTCGGCGGACGTACCGTTCGCGACCGGCTCGTTCGCGATGCAGTCCACCTGGGCCGACGACGCCAACGGCGGTACCGGTGACTGCGCGATGTCGCACCCGATCGTGGGCGGCAACACCGGTGGCAACGACTTCGCCATGTCGATGTCGCCGCAGAGCCAGGTGGTCACCAACACCGCGGCGCACACCGTGACGGCGACCGTGTCGGCCCAGGCGGTGGCCGGCTCGCCCGGCTCGGTGACGCTGAAGCTGACCAGCCCGCCCACGGGCGTGACCGGGTCGTTGAGCCCGACGACCATCCCCCAGGGTGGGTCCTCGACGCTGACCCTGCACGTGGCGGCCGGGATGGCGGTAGGCAACTATCCGGTGGCGGTCACCGGTACCGCCGGGTCGATCGTCCGCGGCGCGACGCTGGAACTGGCCGTGGTCGGGTCGACCGGCTCGATCTCCAACGGAACGTTCGAGCGGGGCCTGGCCACGTGGACCACCTCCGGCAGCGTCACCGCGGTCACCACGTCCGCGGCGATCCACAGTGGCCTGATGGCCGCGCAGATCGGCCAGGATTCGGTATCGCACCAGCAGCCGGCGCTGACCTCGATCCTGCGCAAGACGTTCACCGTCAAGGCGGGGCAGAGCCACCTGACCATCTGGTACAAGGTGATCTGCGAGGACATCGTGTCACTGGACTGGTTCACGGTGACCCTGCGGGACAACACCACCGGCAAGACCTCGACCCTGCTCGGCAGGACCTGCCGGGTGGATTCGACGTTCCAGCGCCTGGCCGCGACGGTCGTCGCCGGGCACAGCTACACGCTGGTCATGCTCGACCGGGACGACGGCTCCACCGGGGACCCGACGTACGCCTACGTCGACGACGTAGCCACGTCCTGAGGGTCATTCGGCGTTCACCGGAAGGGCGAAGCTGAACCGGGTACCGGTTTCGGTACCCGGTTCAGCCCAGATCCGCCCGCCGTGGGCGTGCACGATCTCCTGCGCGATCGCCAGGCCCAGCCCGCTGCCCTCGACCACGCGTCCCCGGGCGGTATCGGCCCGGTAGAACCGGTCGAACACCTTGCTCAGC
>VAXX01000462.1 GCA_005885115.1 Actinomycetota bacterium
ATCGGCACCCGGATGGTGGTGGCGGACGGGCGGTACACCGGCCAGGTGGCCTTCTACGCCGCCGGTGCCCACAAGGTCGCCGCCGTCCGGGAACTTGCCGAGGCGCGCGGGTACGACCTGGCCGAGTCGTACGCGTACTCCGATTCGATCAGTGACGCGCCACTGCTGTCGGCCGTCGGCCACCCGACCGCCGTGAACCCCGACCGGGCGTTGCGCCGGGTCGCGGTCGAGCGGGGCTGGCCGATGCTGGAGTTCCGCCACCCGATCCCGCTGGGCCGCCGGCTCCGGGACCGGCCCGCCGTTCCGGTCGCCGCCGCCGCGATCGGACTGGGCATCGTGGTCGGAATCGGGCTGGCGCTGTACGGCCGCCGCCGCGCCCGCCTGGCCCGCACCGCTGGGTCCTGAAAGGCGCCCGCGGACCCATTACCCACGGCAGTCACACAATCGCCGAACGGTCTGACGTTCACCCGGCGACGGGCGTACAAAGAGGTAGCGGGCCTACGGGCTCGGCACACACCCATCGGGCACCCACGCGCGACCAGCCGCGGGAGGCACGTTACAGCGGCGCCGCAAGGGCCGTTGACAACGAGATAAGGTGCACGCCTGGTAACCCGGCGGGACGTGTGATGACGGCGCCTCCCATGCGAGGCGCCGTCCACGTGTACGACCTCGACCTCAGGCGATCACGCCGATCTCGCCCGCCGCCAGTTCGACGGCCGTCGCTACGTGCTTGATCCAGGCGCGTACTCCGTCGGGGGTACCGGTCGCGTACGCGTTCGCCGCGCCCTGGTACTCCGGCTCCCGGGCCAGGTGCCCGACCTCGGGGGCGAGCAGCCCGCGCGGATCCACTCCGGTGGCGACCAGGGTGAGCCGGGTGGCCGCGCGCGCGACGATCCCGGACGGTCCGGCGAACGGCCGCAGCGTCAGCAGCTCGCCGTGGACGATCGCGGCGAGCAGCAGCCCGGGTACCTCGTTGTCGGCGCTGACCAACGTCAGCAGGTCGGCGAGCCGGGGCAGCACCGCCGGCCCGACCGGCCGGCCCAGTTCCCCGTCGGCGACGATGTCCCGGCCGACCAGTACGTGGATCCGGGCGAGCACCTGCCGGGGTACCTTCGGCCAGAGCTGGGCCATCCCGTCCAGCTCCCGGGCGACCCGTAGCGCGCCCTGGAGTACCGGATCGGTGACCGTACCGGCGCGGACGTCCTCCAGCTCGTACCGGTGGCCCTCCAACGCGGCGCTGGCCACCGCGGACCGCAGGCTGACCTCGGCCGCGACCGGCCCGCCCGAGCGCCGCAGGGCCGGATGGCGCAGCGCCTCGTCCACCGCCGCGCGCGCCGCCGCCAGGGCCGGCGCCACATCGGCGAGGTCCAACAGGGGCGCGAGTACGGCCGTCGGTAATTCCGCCACGGTGACACAGAGTAGCCGCCGTCGGGGCGCGAACCAATAGCGGTCCCGCCGTCCAAGATTGCACTTTGGCGCGGGAGACTGGGTACTGGGCGCGCACGGACTGTTCGCAACGCGCATGAAACGGCAAGATGTGGCCGGGAGCCGTACGACACTTGTCTAAGGGGAGCTCGATCGATGAGCGAAACGCTGGAGAACCTGCTGCAGGAGACCCGCCGCTTCGAGCCGCCGGCGGAGTTGGCCGCGCAGGCCAATGTCACGGCGCAGGCGTATGAGCAGGCAGAACAGGACCGGCTCGGCTTCTGGGCCGCCCAGGCCCGCCGGCTGACCTGGGCCAAGGAATGGGATCAGGTACTGGACTGGTCGAACCCGCCGTTCGCGAAGTGGTTCGTCGGCGGGCAGCTCAACGTGGCGTACAACTGTGTCGACCGCCACGTCGAGGCCGGGCTCGGGGACCGGGTCGCGATCCACTGGGAGGGTGAGCCGGGCGACACCCGTACGATCACCTACCGTGACCTGTACCGATCGGTGTGTCAGGCGGCCAACGCGCTGACCGCGCTCGGCATCACCGCCGGCGACCGCGTGGCGATCTATCTGCCGATGGTTCCCGAGGCGGCGATCGCGATGCTGGCCTGCGCCCGGATCGGCGCGCCGCACAGCGTGGTCTTCGGCGGCTTCTCGGTCGACTCGCTGGCCGGGCGGATCGACGACGCGAGCGCCAAGCTCGTCATCACCGCGGACGGCGGGTACCGGCGGGGCAACCCCAGCGCGCTCAAGCCCACGGTCGACGAGGCCGCCGCCCGCTGCCCGAGCATCGAGCACGTGCTCGTGGTCCGGCGCACCGGCCAGGAGGTGGCCTGGACCGAGGGGCGCGACGTGTGGTGGCACGACGTGGTCGAGACGGCGAGCCCGGAGCACACCCCGGAGGCGTTCGACGCCGAGCACCCGCTGTACATCCTCTACACCAGCGGTACGACCGCGAAGCCCAAGGGCATCCTGCACACCACCGGCGGCTACCTCACCCAGGTCAGCTTCACCCACCACGCGGTCTTCGACCTCAAGCCGGAGACCGACGTCTTCTGGTGTACGGCCGACATCGGCTGGGTCACCGGGCACTCGTACATCGTCTACGGACCGCTGTCCAACGGCGCGACGCAGGTCATGTACGAGGGCACCCCGGACACCCCGCACCGGGGCCGGTTCTGGGAGATCGTGCACAAGTACGGCGCGACGATCCTGTACACCGCGCCGACGCTGATCCGCACGATGATGAAGTGGGGCGAGGACATCCCGGCCGGGTACGACCTGTCCTCCCTGCGCCTGCTCGGCAGCGTCGGCGAGCCGATCAACCCGGAGGCGTGGATCTGGTACCGGCACTTCGTCGGCCGGGACGCCACGCCCGTGGTGGACACCTGGTGGCAGACCGAGACCGGCGCCATCATGATCTCGCCGCTGCCCGGCGTCACCTCCTGCAAGCCCGGCTCGGCGACCCGCCCGCTGCCCGGCATCGGCGCCGACGTGGTGGACGACACCGGTACGAGCGTGCCCAACGGTGGCGGCGGTTACCTGGTACTCCGCGAGCCGTGGCCGAGCATGCTGCGCACCATCTGGGGCGATGACCAGCGGTTCCTCGACACGTACTGGTCGCGGTTCGGAGCCGGGGCCGGGCACGGCGACGAGTGGATCTACTTCGCGGGCGACGGTGCCAAGCGGGACGAGGACGGCGACCTGTGGCTGCTCGGCCGGGTCGATGACGTCATGCTCGTGTCGGGCCACAACATCTCCACCACCGAGGTGGAGTCGGCGCTGGTCAGCCACCCGAAGGTGGCCGAGTCCGCGGTGGTCGGCGCGACCGACCCGACCACCGGCCAGGCGATCGTCGCGTTCGTGATCCTGCGCGGCGGGGTCGAGCCGGGCGACGTACTGGTCAAGGAGCTGCGCGACCACGTGGCGAAGACCCTCGGCCCGATCGCCAAGCCGCGGCAGATCATGCAGATAGCGGAGCTGCCGAAGACCAGTTCCGGCAAGATCATGCGGCGGCTGCTGCGCGACGTGGCGGAGAACCGTTCCCTCGGCGACGTCACCACGCTGCAGGACTCCGCGGTCATGGAGCTGATCCAGTCCGGGATGCAGTCAGGTAAGTCAGAGGACTGAGCGCACCTGGGGAGGGGCCGCGCCCCTCCCCAGGTGACCGCTGGGTCACGTATTCTGGATGGCGTGGACGACGACCGGGTCTTCAAGGCGCTCGCGGACCCGACCCGGCGGCTCCTGCTGGACCGGCTGTTCGAGCGGGACGGGCGTACCCTCACCGAGCTCGAGTCGGAGCTGGCGATGACCCGCTTCGGCGTGATGAAGCACCTGCGCGTACTGGAAGACGCCGGGCTGATCGTCACCCGCCGCTCCGGCCGGGAGAAGCTGCACTTCCTCAACCCCGTACCGATCCGGCTGATCCACGACCGGTGGATCGACAAGTACACCGAGGGGTCGGCGGCGGCGTTGGTGGAGCTGAAGAAGGAGCTGGAGACCGGTCAGCTGCGCAGCGACGAGAGCAGGACCTCGCGTACCTGACCCAGGCCCGCGTCCAGACCGCCGAGCAGCACCGGATCGTCGGTCACCGAGGTGATCTCGACCGTGGTGTCCAGCGGTGCGTTGGCGGTCATCGCCGCGCGTACCGCATCACGCAAGGGGATCCCACCGGCCTGCGCGATCTGCCCACCCAGGACGACCAGCGGCGGGTCCAGTACCGCGACCACCGCCGCGAGCGCGACCGCGATCCGTTCGGCCAACGCGGCGAGGAACCGCTCGCCGTTGGGCCCGTCACCCGCCGCGGCGGAGACCGCTTCGGCGGGGGTACGCCCTTGCAGGTGGTACTCGGCCGCGAGGTCGAGTACGGCCTGGCCGCCGATCAGGTCCTGCAGGTCGGCGCGGCGCTCCCCGTCCAGGTTGTACAGCGGCATGTACCCGATCTCGCCGGCGCCGCCCCGCGCCCCGCGCAGCAGCGTGCCGCCCAGGTCGATGGCCAGACCCAGGCCCTCACCGAGCCACAGCAGCGCGAACCCGTCGGCGTCCCCGGCGATGCCACGCCGCCGTTCGGCGGCCGCCGCCAGGTTCACGTCGTTGTCCACCTCGACCCGCAGCCCGATCCGCTCACCGAGCTCGGTGACCAGCCCGGGGCGCTCCCAGCCCGGTACGTCGACGTGGTGGATGATCCCGCTCTTGGGGTCGTACGCGCCGGCCACGCCGATCTGGACGTACCCGATGCCGGTCATGTCGACCTCGGCGCGCAGCCGCTCGACCATGCCGGCGACCGCCTCCACCGGATCGGTCTTCTCGAAGTCGACCGGTGACTCCAGCCGCGCCCGTACCGTGCCCGACACGTCACACAGCGCCGCCGCCAGCGACGGCGAGTGCCCCATGAAGGTGTCCCGGACGGAGACCGCGATCACGTACGCCGCCTCGGGATTGGCCGCGTAGACCTCGGCGTTGGGGCCCGGGCCGGCGCTGACGTGACCCACCACGACCACGAGGCCGGCGTCGGTGAGCCGGCGAACCGCCTCGGAGATGGTCGGCTTGGACAGCCCGGTCAGCTCGCGCAGGTCCGCACGGGTCAGCTCACCGCGCTCGAGCAGGTGGGACAGCGCGGCGATCTCGTTCATCGCCCGGAGAAGGCGCGAGGAACCGGCAAGGTGGGTCAACCCGTTTCCCCCCAACCGGCAGCCTAGTTAACAGTTAACAGATAGTGGAACGTTAAAGGGGATCATCGACGCCGTCAACGTTGCCAGACCGTACGAGGTGACAGTGTGGCACACTACGATGAGCTTAGGGTGACCGCGGTGAATACCCCGACCAGCTCAGGGTTTCCCCCCAACTGGCCCGGAACCCGGGTTTCCGTTGCGGTACCGGGACCCTACCGGCCCTACGCTGAACCCATGAGCCCCCCGGCCGAGGAGTCCGCCGTCCTCATCGACGGACCGTGGCAGCACCGTTTCGTCAGCGCCAACGGAAGCCGCTTCCACGTCGTCGAAGCCGGTACCGGTCCGATGGTGCTGTTCCTGCACGGCTTCCCCGAGTTCTGGTGGGCCTGGCAGCACCAGGTACGCGCGCTGGCCGACGCCGGCTTCCGGGCGGTCGCGGTGGACCTGCGCGGGTACGGTGCCAGCGACAAGCCGCCGCGCGGCTACGACGGGTACACCATGTCCGGCGACGTGGCCGGGCTGATCCGGGCGCTGGGCGAGCGGTCGGCGACGCTGGTCGGCGGCGGGTACGGCGGCGCGATGGCGTGGACCACCGCGGCGTTCCACCCGAAGCTCGTCCGCCGGCTGGTCATCGTCAGCTCGGCGCATCCGCTGCGGCTGCGCGCCGCGCTGTTCAGCGACCCGCGCGGCCAGCTCACCGCCTCCGGCCCGATGCTCAAATTCCAGATCCCGCGGTACGAGCATGTCCTCACCCGCGACGACGCCGCACTGGTCGGGATGTACCTGCGCCGGTGGGGCGGCCGGGACTGGGTGACCGGTCCGGACTTCCCCGATTACGAACGGCGCTGCCGGACGGCGATCCAGATCCCGCAGGCGGCGTTCTGCGCCATGGAGAGCTACCGCTGGGCCTTCCGGTCGGCACTGCGATTACAGGGGTACCGGTTCGTCAAGGAACTCCAGCAACCGATCCTGGCACCGACGCTGCACCTGCACGGGGGCGCGGACACCGCGATGCTGCCCCGCACGGCGCAGGGCTCCGGTCGCTACGTCGTCGCCCCGTACGAGTGGCGCCTGCTCACCGGGGTCGGGCACTTCCCGCACGTGGAGGCGCCGGAACTGATCGCCGGCGAGGTCCTGCGCTGGGCCAAAGGCGTCTAGACGCGGTATTCGCGCAGGT
>VAXX01000463.1 GCA_005885115.1 Actinomycetota bacterium
GGTGTCGGCGGTCGGGCACGTGTCCGCGATCCTCGTAGCGCTCGCGGTCGGCGGCGGCTTCGTCCTCGCCCGCCGGACCGCGGTACCCCGTCCCGTTCCGGACGGTCGTTAGACCCGCTCGACGCTGGTCGCCAGCCGTACCGTCGTCCCGTGCCCGTTGCTGTGCAGCGAGAACCGGTCGCAGAGCGTACGGGTCAGCCACAGGCCCCGCCCACCGGTGGCCTCCGGCGGCGGTGGGATCTCCGCCGGTACGTGCCCGTCCGGCATACCCGGGCCGCTGTCGCTGACCTCGCAGACGAGCTGTTGCCCGGTCCACCACAGCCGCAGTCGCCCGAGCCCACCGCCGTGCAGGACGGCGTTCGTGGTGATCTCGTTGACCGCGAGGACGAAGGACTGCAGGCGGGCGCCGAACAGGCCGGCCTGGGCGGCGGCCGCGGCCACCACCCGGCGCACCGGTCCCAGGTCCGAGCGGCGGAACTCCAGGGCGAGCAAGGGCGGGTCGTCCGGCGTCGCGATCTCGCCGTACTGCCGCCGCATCACGGCCGCCGGCTGGGCGCGGCGGGCAGGCGTGCCGGCTCTCGCCGGGCCCGCTGCCGAGCCGTGGCCCACACGTGGTCACCTACCTGGTCGTTGGTCCGCCCGTCCCGGATGGTCAGCCTACCCCCGGTGGCCGGCGCTTCGCAGAATTGCCGCGAGCTGTCAGGTTAACCCGCTGGACCGGCGGGTACGCGGCAGGAATGGGGGGATTGCCATGAACCTGACCTTTCTCCGCCCGCTGTACCAGCACCCCGGCCCCTGCGTGTCGGCGTACCTGGACACATCGACGGACACCGAAGACGCCCGGGACCGGATGGCGCTGACCATGCGCGCGGTAACGGACCAGCTCACCGGGGCCGGCGCCGACCAGGCGATCGTGGCCGCGGTGGACCGGGCGGTACAGGAGCACGCCGGTACCGGACGGCACGGCCTGGCGCTGTTCGCCCGTACCGCCGACCTCGTCGTGACCCACCCGCTGCCCGAGCCCCCGGCCCAGCCGATCGCCCGGCTGGGGGAGCGGCCGGCCGTACTCCCGCTGCTGACCGGGCTCGGCGAGCAGGTGAGCTGGCTGCGGGTACTGGTCGACCGGACCGGAGCCGACCTGGAACTGGACGCCGGCCGGATGCACCGGACGGTCGCCGGCACCGGCCGGTACCCGGTGCACAAGGCGGCGCCCGGCGGCTGGTCGCAGCCCCGGTACCAGCGCTCGGCCGAGACGACCTGGCTGCAGAACGCCAAGGAGGTCGTCGAGGAGCTCGCCCGTACGGTCGACGAGACCGGACCGGACGTGGTGATCCTCGCCGGCGACGTACGGGCCCGGCAGTTGCTCGCCGAGCACCTTCCGCCGGCGGTGGCCGCCCGGGTGGTGCAGACCGACGCGGGGTCCCGGGCGCCGGGTGCCGATCCGCAGCCGCTGGACGAGGCGACCGAGCAGGCGGTACGGGAGCTGGTCGAGCGCCGGTACGCCGAGGTCCTCGACGCGTACCGGGCGGGCCTGGCCCACGGGCTCGCGGTGGCCGGCGTCGCGGCCGTGCGTACCCCGTTGGCCTGGGCACAGGTCCAGACCCTGCTGATCAGCCCGGACGTTCCCGAGGAGGTGGCCGACGACCTGATCCAGGCGGCCGTCAGCGGGGACGCCGAGGTGCTGCTGGTGACGCCGGGACAGCAGGAGCTGCCGGACGGGGTCGGTGCCGTGCTGCGGTACCACCTGGTGGAGGGGGAGACGTGAGCGATCCCCGGACGCAGGAGACGCGACTACCTGAAGGACGCCGAGGGCCACGGCGACGTGCAGGCGTTCATCGAGCGGGTTCAGCAGGAGGACTCCCAGCGGGCGCTGGAAGCGCACCGGCTGCTCGGCGAGTTGACCCGCGAGTCGGCCGGCAGCCTCCGGACCGGCTGACCGACCGCCGGCTGAATGATCGCGCGCTGAGCGGGGGGCCGGTCTGGCCCCCCCGCTCAGCGCGTGCCGTCCTCCGGTACCGGATGCATCGCCAGCTCCTCCGCGCTGGCGCCGCCGCCGGACGCGCCCGCGTCCCGGGCGACCTCGTCCTTCTCGGCGTCCCCGTGCGCGCCCTCGTCCGGCGCGACCAGCCGGCCCACCGGGCGCTGCGCCGGGTCCCGGTCGTACATCGACACCGCCGAATCCAGGTGCGGGTCCACCGGTCCCTCGTCCAACCCGGTGTCCGCGTCGGGCGGCTCGTCGGGACCGGCGTCCCGTAGCGGGCCGATCGCGTCCGGCGTCACGTCCGGTTCCTCGCGGGACAGCCGCAGGTCCAGCGGTTCGCCCCGGCGTTGCTCCGCGGCCGTGGTGCCGTACTCGTCGATGGCCAGCGGCCCGTCGTCCCGGTCCCCGGGCAGCGTCGCCGGGTCCGGTCCGTCGGCGATGCGTGTGGCGTCGGCTTCCTCGTCGGCATGCGAGTCGTCGTCGGCGTACTCCGGTATCCCGTCGGCCGCCGGATCGGACACCAGCTTCGGATACTGCTCGTCCATGATGATCGGGTACCCGCCCGGCCGGCGGTGACACCCGGGTTTGCGACTTTCCGGACCCGGGTAGCCGAAGGCCATGTCGCAGCTGCTGGACCGGGTACGGGCCGCCGCCGCCGGGTACGCCCCGGGGCAGGGCCGGCCACTGCGGGGATACCTGCTGACGATGGCCGGGTACGCCGGGCTGACCGGGACGCTGGCCGGTCTGGCCCGGTTGACCGGTCGTCGCGCCCCGGAGCGGATCTCGGGCCTGGACGTCGTCCTGATCTCGTGCGCCACGCACAAGGTGAGCCGGCTGCTGGCCAAGGACAGCGTGACCAGCCCGCTGCGGGCGCCGTTCACCCGGTACGAGGGCACGACCGGGGACGCGGAGCTGGGCGAGCAGGTCCGGGGTACCGGGGTTCGGCACTCGGTCGGCGAGCTGATCAGCTGCCCGTTCTGCCTCGGGGTGTGGGTCGCGACCGGGTTCGCGGCGGGTCTGGTCTTCGCGCCGCGGTTCACCCGGCTGGCCGCGGCCACCTTCACCGCGGTGGCCGCCTCCGACACGCTGCAACTGGTGTACGCCGCGGTCCAGCAGTTGCCCCGGCGGGCCGCCGAGGACTGACGCGCATTTCCGTCTATCAGCTAGACGACTGATCAATGCTGCTTCTTTCCGCGACGGCGTACGCCGTTCCGTCATGCTGATTTCTTGTGCTTTTTGCGCGCCCAGAATTGCCGCTGGTCATCAGCAATTCGGCCACTCGACATGCGATCCCGCCCGGCAGAAATAGCCCGCCAACAGCGCCGTGACCTGGTGGGATCGGGGAACGGCGGCTCCCTGATCGGTTTTCCCCGGCATGTACCCGACCTGATCCGACCGCCTGATTGACGGTTATGAACTGCGGGTTCTATGGTCCAGCCGTACCTAGGAGGCGCCAGGGAATGTGAGCACAGACATCGACCGGAGCCATTACCGGTTCCCCCGTGTCCGGCGAACGATCGCCATGATCGTCGCCGTGACCCTGGCCGGCTGCTCCTCGACCAGCATGCTCAACGTCCCCCAGGATCCCCGCGCCGAACTGCAGGTCTGGCTGCGCGAGCCGCCGGGCTCGGCCGCCGCCCGGACGGCCGACCGGCTGGTCAAGGCGTTCTCCGCGCGCACGGGCTACAAGGCGCAGCTGACCGCCCTGTACGAGAACTTCGAGACCAAGCTCCAGCAGCAGGCCGCCTACCGGCAGTTGCCGGACGTGGTGATCAACGACACCGAGAAGCTGGGCTCGATGCAGAGCCAGGGCTGGCTGGTCCCGATCGACCGGGCCACCTTCCCCGGCGGCGACCAGATCGCCGACCGGGCCTGGCAGGCCGCCCGGGCCGCCAACGGCAACTACTACGCGGTACCGCTGACGGCGCACACCTTCGCGCTGTTCGTCCGGGCCGACTGGCGGGCCAAGCTCGGGCTGCCGGTACCCACGACCTGGGACGACATCGTCGACATGGCGATCGCCTTCACGACCAGGGACCCCGACGGCGACGGCCGGGCCGACACGTACGGGCTGGTCGTCCCCGGCACCACCACCCGTGGGTACATGGCCTGGTACTTCGCCAGCTACCTGTACGACAACGGCGGCGAATTCCTGGCCAACACCCAGCCCGGCCGGTGGGTACCGGCGATCAACGACGCCAAGGGCGTCCAGGCGGCGGCCTGGCTCAAGGACCTGTTCTGCAGGTACCACGTGGTCAACCCGGACGCGGTCGACCTGGACACCTCGCGGGCCCACGACACGTTCGAGAAGAACCTCGGCGGGATCTACCTGACCGGCCCGTACATGCTGCCCCGGTTCGTCAAGAGCATGGGGCCGTCCAGGATCGAGGTGTTCCCGCTGCCGGCCGGCCCGGGTGGTGGCCCGAACGCGCTGGCCGAGGGGGAGAACGTCTACCTGACGATGGGCTCGCGCAACCGGGCGGCGCAGCTCGCCTTCGCCCAGTTCGCGGCCTCCGTCGAGGGGCAGACCCTGGCGATGGACGCCAACGGCAACGGGCCGGTCGTCCGGCTGCCGGTCAACACCAAGGTCGACGTCGGCGCGATCCGCACGGACCCGCGGTGGAAGACCTTCCAGCACGTGTACGCCACCGACAGCACGTACGTACCCAGTGTGCCGAACTGGGCGCCGTTCCGTCAGATGGCGGCGGACACCCTCAACGGGGTGATGGCCAACTGCGGATCCGACGTCAAGGGCTCGTTGGACAAGCTGGCCGCCCAGTTCGCGGCCGAGCTCAAGCGGCAGAACGTGTACGGGGGGTAGGCGGGATGCCATGACGAACGTGACCGGGCGGCGGCCGGTGGCAACCTCGGCGCCGCCCTACGGAGCACCGCCGACCCACCGGACACCGGCATCCGGTCGGGGCGCCCGGTCCCGGGGCGGGTACGACCGGCCCCGGCGCCCGGTACGACGGACCCGCCGCCGCTGGGTCACCGCGCTGATCCCCTGGATGTTCCTCGCCCCGGCCCTGCTGCTGTTCGTCTACTTCAAGCTCATGCCGCTGCTGCAGGCGATCAGGATGAGCTTCTACGACGTGCGTCCCTACCTCGGCGACCGGTACGTCGGGTTCGGCAACTACGTCGCGGTCACCACCCAACCGCTGTTCACCAAGGCGATCTGGCAGACCGTGGTGCTGGCCGTGGGTACCACCGGCGGGTCGATCGTGCTCGGCTTCCTGCTCGCGATCCTCGTGGAGGGTCAGGCCCGGCACCTGTGGCTGGTCCGTACCGCGGCGTTCCTGCCCGTCGTGACGACCATGGCGGTGGTCGCCGAGGTGTGGCGGATCATGTACTACCCGGGCCGCAGCGGCGCCCTCAACACGCTGCTGGGCTGGGTCGGACTGGGCCCCGAACCCTTCCTGGCCGGCGAGCACCAGGCGCTGGCGTCGGTGATGCTCGTCGGCATCTGGCGCGGGGCCCCGTACGACATGATGATCTTCCTGGCCGGGCTGGCCTCGGTGGACCGCAACCTGTACGAGGCGGCCGCGGTGGACGGCGGCGAGCGGTGGCAGCGGTTCCGGCACGTCACGCTGCCCTCGCTGCGGCCGGTCATCACGATCCTCTGCCTGCTCGCCGCGCTGCGCGGGCTGCGCAGCTTCACCGAGGTCTTCCTGCTCACCAACGGCGCGCCCAACGGCGCGACCGAAGTGATCATGACGTTGATCTACAAGCTCGGTGCCGAACAGGGGCAGCTCGGGGTCGCGGCGGCCGGGTCGATGGTGCTGTTCCTGGCGATCGCCACCGTGACGATCGCGGTCAACACCTGGCGGCGGCGGGTGACAGCGCGATGAGGACCAGGTTTCCGGTACAGCAGAACGAGAGCCTGCATACGGTGCTGGGACTCCAGGGCCGGCGTGGTCCGCTGACCCTGCTGGTCAAGACGGTGCTGTACGCCGCGATCGCGGTCGTCTTCGCCGGTCCGTTGCTCGCCCTGCTGGTCGGGGCGTTCAGCCGGGTACCCAACCCGACCACGTTCTCCCTGTGGCCCGACGGCCTGACGTTGGAGAACTTTGTCGTCGCCGGGCGTCGGGGCGTGTACGGCTACCTGCTCAACTCGTTCATCGTCGTGGGCCTGGGCCTGCTGCTGCAGATGGGCGAGCATGATGCTGCCCGACGAGGTACTGGCGATCCCGCTGTCGGTCGTGCTGTCCGACCTGCCGGGACTGCACGTGAACCTGATCAACACGTACGCGGGGCTGATCCTCCCGCTCGGGGCCTGGGGCTTCTCGATCATCGTGATGACCCAGTTCATGCGCGAGGTACCGGTGAGCCTGGAGGAGGCGGCCCGGATCGACGGCGCGGGCGAGCTGCGGGTGTTCTGGTCGGTCATCCTCCCGGTCTGCCGGCCGGCGCTGGGCGTCCTCGGGGTCTTCGGGTTCACGATGATCTGGGATCAGTACCTCCTGCCGCTGATCGTCGCCCAGCAGCCGGCGCACTTCACCCTGCCGATCGCGCTGTGGACCCTGCGCGCCGACGACCAGGTCGGGATCGGGGTCCTGCTGGCCGCCGCGCTGCTCGCGCTGCTGCCCTCGGTGATCGCGTTCCTGCTGTTCCAGCGGCAGTTCACCCGGGGTCTGTCCGTCGAGGCGGTCGGCCGCTGAACGGGTGACCGCGGTCATAGGTATACCTAGCCGGCTCGGAAACGATCTAGGTACTCCGCGCCGGTCGAGGATAGGTAATCGCTGCCGATGGCAGGTACCCCTTACCCGACGAGCATTGGGGTCAACAACGGACCACCGAAGGAGTGAGGACGATGTTGACGAACCCCGAGATGCTGTGGGACCTGGCCAGGCAGCACCAGCAGCACCTGATCGACGAGGCCGAGCGGGCGCGGGTACTGCGGGCCGCGCGGCGGTACCGGCGGGCCACCCACCGGCGCGGGGCGCACTGAACGCCTGGCGACGATGGCCGCTGACGTCGGTACCCTGGCCAGCGTGCGGGGCACTCGCATGGGGGCCAGTCCGGTCATGGTCGGGCGCGACGACGAGCTGCGTCACCTGAGGCAGCTCGTCGCTTCCGCGCGTCCACGGGTGGCGATGGTCTCCGGCGAACCGGGGATCGGCAAGTCCCGCCTGATCCAGGAGCTGCTGGCCGGGCTGCCCGCCGGCACCGCGGTGCTGGTGGGGCAGGCCGAACCGGGGTCGCTGGGTCGCCCGTACGAGCTGCTGCTGGACGCCCTCGACGGCGCCGCCGACGCGCAACCCGAGCTGCTGGCCGGGCTGACCGACCCGGGTCGCAGCGCGGTCGAGCGGATGCATGCCGGGCTCGCCCTGGTCGCCCGGCTGATCCGGGGGCGGCCCGCGGTCGTGGTGTTCGAGGACCTGCACTGGGCCGACTCGGAGAGCGCGGCGCTGTTCGAGCGGATCGCCGAGCTGCCCGGGCCGCGCCTGCTCGTCGGCACGTATCGGCCGGAGGAGGTCACGTCCCGGCAGCCGGTCGCCGCACTGCTGGCCCGGCTGGAGCGCCGGCACGAGGTGACCCACCTGCGGCTGGAACGGCTCGGGCCCGCCGATACCTCCGCGTTGCTGGCCGGCGCCACCGGTCAACCGGTGCCGTACCGCACCGCGATGGCCCTGCACCAGCGCACCGGCGGCAACCCGTTCTTCCTCGAGGAGCTGCTGCGCGGGCAGGACGCCGACCTGGAGACGCTGTGCGACCAGCCGCTGCCGTGGAGCCTGGCCGAGGTACTGCGCCGGCAGCTCGGCGAGCTGGACCCGGCCACCCGTACCGTCGCCGAGGCCGCCGCCGTACTCGGCCAGCGGATCCCGTTCGACCTGCTCGCCACGGTGACCGGGGAGGCGGAGGGCGCCCTGATCGGCGCGCTGCGGGAGCTGGTGGCGCGCGGGGTGCTGGTGGAGTCCGACAACGACGAGTTCAGCTTCCGGCACGCCCTGCTCCGGGAGGCTCTGACCGGGCAGCTCCTGGGCCGGCAGCGGCGCCGCCTGCACGAGGCCGCGCTGGATGCCCTACTGGCCGGCGGTGAGGCCGATCCGGCGCTGGTCGCGCACCATGCCCGGGGTGCCGGCCGGTACGCCGACCTGGTGTCCGCCGCCCGTCGGGGTACCGCGAGCTACCTGGCGATCGGCTCGGCGTACCAGGCGTTGCAGCTTGCCGAGCTGGGTCTGGAGGAGGTGCCGGAGGACATCGAGCTGCTGTCCGGCGCGGCCCGGGCGGCCTGGCTGGCCGGGCTGATCGCCGACGCGACCGGGTACGCCTGGCGCTGGCACGACCTGGCTCCCGAACCGACCGACCGGGCCGGCGCGCTGTACCTGCTGATCCGCCTGGCCTGGGAGGGCGACGAGATCGCCGAGATGGACCGGCGGACGGTCGAACTCGAAGCCCTGCTCGGCGACCTGCCACCCGGCGAGCACGAGGCCCGGGCCATGGTGGCCATCGCGCAGTCGGCGATGCTGCGCGACCGCGCCGACGAGGTACTGGACTGGACCGACCAGGCGATCTCCCTCATCGACGGGCAGGACCTGCCGGACGTACGCCTGGCCGCCCTGGTCGAGCGCGGGTCGGCGCTGGTCGCCCATCCGGGTACCCGGGCGCAGGGGCGGGCGCTGCTGGCCCGGGTCGCCGACGACGCCGAGCGCGCCGGGGAGTGGGTGCTGGCCGCCCGGGCCATCAACAACCTCGTCTTCGAGCTGCCCACCTCCTCCTCGCTCACCGAGCAGACGCTGCTGCTGGAACGGATGCGTACCGACGCCGAGCGGGCCGGCTTCGAGACGCTGGCGGTCGCGGCGTACTTCCAGGGCCGGGCCCGGCTCGCGATGGCCGAGGGCGACCTGGGCAAGGCGCTGGCCGTGCTGGACGAGGGGCGCCGGCGCGACCTGGCGTTCCTGCGCCGGGGGAGGCGGACCGGGTACCACTCGGTGTTGTGGGCGGGGCTGTGCCTGGAGCACGGCGACCACGCGGCCGTCGGGCCGGTCATCGCCGAACTGGCCGCCGCGCCGGGCGCCGCTCCGGTCGCCCTGTCCGGGCTGCGGCTGCATCTGGCCTGCCGGCGCGGCGACGTCGCGCAGGCCACCGCGCAGCTCGACGCGTTGCTGCCCGAGCTGCTGGTCACCGGTACCGGCAACACCGGCGATCTGGCCCACGACCTGGTCTCGGCGGCGCTGTTCGCGGGGCTGCCGCGGGAGCGGGTACGGCAGCGCGCCGACGCCCTGCTCGCCGAGGCGGGGGAGGCGGGTTGGACGGCGCTGGTCGGCGCGCAGCTCGCCGAGGCCGACGGCGACGTCGCCACCGCGCTGGACGGGTACGCGCGGGCGGCGGGGGACGGCCAACTGCCGGCGACGGTACGGGGTACCGCCGAGGTCGGGGTGGCCCGGTGCCGGCTCGCGCTCGGCCAGGTCGAGGAGGCCACCGAGCCGGTACGCCGGGCCGAGCAGCTCCTGGCCCGGTGGGGTGGCTGGCGGGTGGCCGAGCTGACCCGGGTACGGGACCGGCTGGGCCTGGCCCCGGCCGACGGCCAGCGCGCGGTCACCGGACCGACCGCGTTGACGCCCCGGGAACGCGAGGTCGCGCTGCTGGTCGCCGACGGGCTGACCAACGCCGAGCTGGCCCGGCGGCTGTACATCTCGCCGAAGACCGCCGCCGTACACGTGTCGAGCATCCTGCACAAGCTCGGCGTGACCTCCCGGGCCGAGGTCGCCGAGGTCCTGCTGGACCGCTGAGTACCCGCCAGCAATCGAGAACCGCCAATGTCTTACCGCTGGGCGGAACTATGGGGTCATGGTCCTGAACGGCTCACATTACGCTAAAGCCCGCTCTGCGCCCGTAACCACGCTATTGCCCCCGGTCACCGCTCCGTACCCGACCAGCGCACTTGACCACTCATCGGGAGCGGACGTAGGTTGCCGGGGGCGTGGTTCATCAATCTGATTCTCGTTCACGAACATGAACGGAGGAATGATGGCACGAACCGCGGCATCCGCCCGCGTCGCGGCGGCGCTGCTCGCCGCCGCCCTCACCGCTCCCACCCTGGTCGGCTGCTCGTCCGGCAACGGTCCGGGGCCGGCCAGCGCCGACGCCTCGGGCCCGTTACGGGTCTGGGCGCGCGGCGCGAACGACTCGCCCAAGGCGTACCAGGCGATCTTCGACGCGTTCACCAAGAAGACCGGGATCAAGATCGAACCCTTCTTCACCCTGACCGACTTCGAGACCAAGCTGACCGCCGCGGCCACCGCCCACAACCTGCCCGACGTGGTCGTCGACGACGCCGCCCAACTCGGCAACTTCAAGACCCAGGGGATCATCCAGCCGGTCGACAAGAGCAAGATCGCCAGCGCCGACCAGCTCACCCCGGCCTCCTGGGACTCGGCCAAAGACCTCAAGGGCGACATCTACGCGGTACCGTTCTCCGCCCAGGCCAACCTGCTGTTCATCCGGTCGGACTGGCTGGCCAAGCTCAACCTGCCGGCGCCGAAGACCTGGGACGACGTGGCGACGGTCGCGAAGGCGTTCACCACCGGCGACCCGGACGGCGACGGCAAGGCCGACACGTACGGGCTGGCGGTGCCCGGCGCCACCACCCGCGGGTACGTCTCGTGGTACTGGTCGACGTTCTTCTGGCAGGCCGGTGGCGAATACTTCAACGGCGCGGGCGGCGGCAAGTTCACCGCCAGCGTCAACAGCCCGGCCGGCGTACAGGCGACGACGTGGTTCAAGAACCTGTTCTGTGGCCAGAAGGTGGTCCAGCCCAGCGCGCTCAACGACACCACCACCGAGACGAACAAGGCGTTCCAGACCGGGGTCACCGGGATGTACTTCACCGGCCCGTACGCGTTCGCGACGATGGACGCCACGGCGGTCAAGGGCAAGTACACCGTGGTCGCCCCGCCCGCGGGACCGGACAACGGCAAGACGCTGGCGGAGGGTACGAACATCTACCTGATGTCCGGCGGCAAGTCCAACGCCGGGAAGAAGCTCGCCGAGTTCATGATCACACCCGAGGCGCAGAAGCTGGGCATGACGGCCGTACCCTCGGCCACGATCGTCCGGCTGCCGGTCAACTCGACCGTCGACGCGGCCACCGAGCACAAGAACGACGCGCGGTGGACGCTGGCCCAGCAGGTGTACCAGAGCAGCGGGCACTACGAGCCGGACAACATGCCCAACTGGACGGCGCTGCGGCAGGCGACCTCCGACGCGCTCAACGGGCTCCTCGCCCACTGCGGGGACCCGAAGACCAGCCTGGACACCCTCAACGACCGGCTCAACTACCTGCTCCGGCAGCAGGGCGTGGCGGCGGGTTGATGGCCCTGGCCCGTACCTCCGCTCCGGTCGCGTTGCCCGCCCAGCGCGACCGGAGCGGTGCCCGGCGCCGCCTCGCCTGGCCGACGCCCTGGCTGTTCCTGGCGCCGGCACTGGTGTTCTTCGCGCTGTTCAAGTTCTGGCCCAGCATCGAGGGCGTCTACCTGAGCCTGTTCCACGTCCGGCCGTACCTGGGTGACCAGTGGGTCGGCACGGCGAACTTCAGCCGGGCGCTGAGCGACCCGGTCCTGCGGTCCGCCGTCGGGCACACCGTGCTGGACGCGGCCGGTCAGGTGGCCGGCTCGATGCTGGTCGGCTTCCTGCTCGCGCTGCTGCTGGAAGCGCCGGCGCGGCACGTGCGGATCCTGCGTACCGCCGTGTTCCTGCCGGCCGTGACGGCCATGGTCGCGGTCGCCGAACTGTGGGGCGCGCTGCTGTTCGCCGGCCCGTACGGCGCGGTCAACAGCCTGCTCGGGCACCTTGGCGTCGGACCGCTGCCGTTCCTGGACAGCCCGGACTCGGCCCTGTGGACCGTGATGCTCGTGCAGATCTGGAAGAACGCCCCGTACGACATGGTGATCTTCGTGGCCGGTCTGGTCGGGATCGACCGCCAGCTCTACGAGGCGGCCAGCATCGACGGCGCCGGTGCCTGGCAGCGGCTGCGCGCGGTGACCCTGCCCGCGCTGCGGCCGGTGACCACGATCGTGCTGATCCTCGGGCTGATCCGGGGCCTGCGGGTGTTCACCGAGATCTACGTGCTGACCCACGGCGGACCGGGCGGTTCGACGGAGTCGGTCGTCACCTACACGTACAGCACGACGGTCACCGACAACGACGCCGGGTACGCCGCGGCGATCTCCACGCTCCTGCTGGTCGCCACCATCGCGCTGACCGGGGTCACGCTGTGGTGGCGGCAGCGCCGGGAGGCGGACGCATGAGCGCGACGACGCTGGGGCTGCGGCTGCCCCGACCGCCATCTTCGTCCTGCCGCTGTGGTCCATGGTCGCCACCGCGTTCAGCGCCGATCCGCCGAAGCTGGGCGAGGTGATCCTCTGGCCGCGTGGCGTCTCCGGCGGCAACCTCGGCACCGCGTGGCACTTCGGCCTGGGTCAGGGGCTGTTCAACTCGCTGGTCATCGAGGCGGTCGGGCTCACCCTGCAGATCGGGGTATCGGCGTTCGCGGCCTACGCGTTGGCCCGCAAGCGGTTCCGCGGCGCCGGGATCGTCCTGCTCGCGATCCTGGCCACGATGATGATGCCCGAGGAGGTCATCGGGATCCCGCTGTACCTGGTGCTGGGCCGGATGAACCTGCTCGACACGTACCCGGGGCTGATCCTGCCGATCGTCGGCTGGGCGCTGCCGGTGTACGTCCTGACCGGGTTCATGAAGCGCATCCCGCTGGAGCTGGAGGAGGCGGCGCGCATCGACGGGGCGGGCGACCTGCGGATCTTCTTCCACGTGATCCTGCCGCTGTCGTTGCCCGCGCTGGGGACCTGCGCGGTGTTCGGGTTCCTGATGATCTGGGACCAGTACCTGCTGCCGCTGCTGATCGTCCAGTCGCCGAAGATGAGCACGCTCACCCTGATCGTCACCCAGCTCCAGGCCAGCCAGGAGCAGGGCGAAGGGGTACGGCTGGCGGCGGCGCTGGTGCTGATGGTCCCCAGCATCCTGATCTACCTGGGGCTCCAGCGCCTGTTCGAACGGGGACTGCTCAGCGGTTCAGTGAAGGGATAGTCGATGACCGCACCACGTACCCACACCCGGCTCGCCGACCGGCTCGACGGACTGTTGTTCTTCCCGGTCACCGCGTTCGGGCCGGACGGCACCGTGGACCTGGACACGTACCTGCTGCACCTGAAGGCGCGGTTGGCGGCCGGGCCGGCGGCGATCTTCGCGGCCTGCGGTACGGGCGAGTTCGTCTCGCTTGGGCTGGACGAGTACGCCGCGGTCGTGCGGGTCGCGGTCGAGGAGGCGGCCGGGCGGGTACCGGTGATCTCCGGTACCGGCTACGGCACCGCCCTGGCCACCGAGTACGCCCGGGCGGCCGCGGCGGCCGGCGCGGACGGTCTGCTCGTCCTGCCGCCCTACCTCGCCGACGGCGGCCAGGCCGGCCTGCTCGCCCACTACCGGGCGCTGGCCGACCGGTCGGACCTGGACCTGATCCTGTACCAGCGGGACAACGCCGTCTTCACCCCGCAGACCGTGGTCGAGCTGGCCGGGCATCCGCGCATCGTCGGCTTCAAGGACGGCCGGGGTGACCTGGACCTGATCCGCCGGATCGTCGGCGCGGTCCGGGACCGGCACGGCCCGGAAGCACTCGTGTACTTCAACGGGCTGGCCACCGCCGAGATGACCCAGTTGCCGTACCGGGCGGCCGGGGTGCCGCACTACTCGTCGGCGGTCTTCTGCTTCGCACCGGACATCGCGCTGGCGTTCAACCGGGCGTACCGGACCGGCGACGACGCGACCTGCGAGCGGCTGCTCGACGGGTTCTACCGGCCGTACGTCGAGCTCCGCGGTCAGGGCCCGGGGTACGCGGTCTGCCTGGTCAAGGCGGGCGT
>VAXX01000464.1 GCA_005885115.1 Actinomycetota bacterium
CGCTGTTCGACGCCCAGGGCAAGGCGACCGGGCGCCGGGTCTGCGACCTGCTCGGCGGTGCCGTCCGGGAGGCGGTGCCGTTCAGCGCGTACCTGTTCTACAAGTGGGCCGGGCACCCGGGACAGGAGCCCGACGAGTTCGGCGCGGCCCTGGATGCCGAGGGGATCGTCGCCCAGGCCAAGTGGCTGGTCGACCGGTACGGCTTCGGCTCCATCAAGCTCAAGGGCGGGGTGTTCCCGCCGGTTGAGGAGATCGCGGCGGTCCACGCCCTGCGGGAGGCGTTCCCCGACCACCCGCTGCGGCTGGACCCCAACGCGAACTGGACGGTGGAGAGGGATGGCGGCGGTGGCCGCCCGTACCGCCCTTCCGCTGGCGACGAACATGTGCGTGACCAGCTTCGACGACGTACCACCGGCGATTGCCCAGGACGCGGTGCAGATCATCCTCGGCGACCATCACTTCTGGGGCGGCTTCCGGGCCTCGCAGAAGCTCGCCGGGATCTGCGAGACCTTCGGGCTGGGCATGTCCATGCACTCCAACACCCACCTCGGGCTCAGCCTGGCCGCGATGACCCACCTCGCGGCGGCCACGCCGCACCTGACGTACGCCTGCGACACCCATACGCCGTGGCAGACCGAGGAGATCGTCGAGCCGGGCGCACTGTCCTTCGTGGACGGTGCGGTACCCGTCCCGGCCGGGCCCGGGCTCGGGGTGAGCCTGGACCGGGACGCGCTCGCCCGGCTGCACGAGCAGTGGCGCACCTGCGGGGTCCGGTGGCGCGACGACATCACGCCGATGCGGGCGGTGCATCCGGGCTGGACCGGAGAGAGGCCACGGTTCTGATGGACACGGTTCCGATGGACACAGCCGCGTACGTGTACCCGTGGGACGTGGTCGGCGACCCGGCCGCCGCCGACCAGATCGCCGGGCTGGGCCTCAGCCACGTCACGCTCGCCGCCGTGTACCACGCGGTCCGCGCGCTGACCCCGCGCCATCCCGGGCACCGGCTCGTGGTGGCCGAGCACACCGCGGCCTACTACCCGCTGTCCACCGAACGCTGGGAGCAGTCCGCGCTGTACCCGCCGCCGGCCGCCTGGACCGGGGGTACGGACAGCTTCGGCGCCGCCGTCGGTGCCCTGCGCGCGGCCGGGGTCGGGGTTCACGCCTGGGTCGTGGTCAACCACGTCGACCTGCCGGGCAACGCCGAGTTCGCGGTGACCAACGCGTACGGCGACCGGTACCCGTGGACGCTGTGCCCGGCCCGTGACGCCGTGCAGGAGTACGCGGTGGGCCTGGCCGGCGACATCGTCGAGCTGCCCGGGATCACCGGCGTGGAGCTGGAGGCGTTCGGCTGGTTCGGTTTCGAGCACCTGTCGGCGCACGACAAGACCAGCGGGGTCCGGCTCACCGGCGCCGAGCAGTACCTGTTCTCGCTGTGCTTCTGCGACGGCTGCGACGGCGCGTACCGGGCCGGCGGGATCGACCCGGCACAGCTACGCACGCGGGTACGGGGGGTCCTCGACCCGGTGTTCGCCGGCGCCGACCGCCCGGCCCAGCCCGACGACGAGGTGGCCGCGATCGACGCGCTCCTCGGTGCCGAACTCGCCACCGCGGTCAAAGGCATGCGGGACATGGTCGCCGAGCGGTACCGGGCGGCGGTCGTGGACACCATCCGGTTCGCCCGGCCGGAACTGGCGGTGCTGGCGCACGCCAGCCCGCAGGCGCACCGGTACGCCGCGTTCACCGGGATGGACGCCACCCGGGCCGGCCTGTTCGACGGGCTCGTGGTCAACTGCTGGCAGGGCACCGGGGCACTGACCGCGACCGTGGCCGCCTCGGACGTACCGGTGCTGGCCAGCCTGCTGGCCGTCGACGGAATGGGCGGGCGGCCGGACACGTTGGCCGAGCAGGGCGTGGCGGCGCTGGCCGCCGGCGCGGCCGGGCTGCGGATCTACCATGCGGGACTGGCCGGCGACGCCGGCCTGGAGCACATCCGAGAGTTGACTGCCACTGTGGCGAAGGGAGCCGACCAGTGACCGAGGTCTGGA
>VAXX01000465.1 GCA_005885115.1 Actinomycetota bacterium
GACCGGGGCCGTGGCTGGTCCGGGCGGTACAGGCGGCGACCGTACTGCCGGTGTGTGCGCTGACCCTCGCGGTGGGCGGGGACGACCTGCCGGTACTGGCGCTGTGCCTGCTGGCGCTGGCGTACGCGGCCCGTGACCGGTACGCCGCCGCCGGCATCGCCGTCGGGGTCGCCGGTGCGCTCAAGCTGTTCGCCTGGCCGGTGGCGCTGGTCCTGCTCGTCCTGGCGGTACGCCGCCGGGGAGCGGGCCGCTTCGCCGCCGGTGCGTTCGGTCTCCCCGTCCTGGCCCTGGTCCCGGCGTTCCTGGTCAACCGGGACGCCACCGTGGAGAACGTGGTCCGGTTCCCGCTCGGCCGGGGCCTGGTCCGCAGCCCGGCCGCCAGCCCGTTCCCGGGCCACCTGATCGCGACACTGCTCCCCGGCGGCCCGGCGATCGCGGCGGTACTCCTGCTCGGCGCCGGCATCGGGATCGGGGTCTGGCTGCTGCGCCGCCCGCCCGTCGACGCCGCTTCGGCCGCCGCCGTATGCGCGGTCGGCCTGCTCGCGGCCACGCTGCTGATGCCGGCGACCCGCTTCGGGTACCTGCTCTACCCGGCCGCGTACGCCTTGTGGATCCCCGCGCTGTCCCGCCCCGCAGGCCCGACACTGGAGGGGTGACGGGGTACCGCGACCGGGCGCACGCGGGGAGTGTCCTGGCCGTCGCGCTCGACCGCTACCGGGACCGGTCCGACGTCGTCGTACTCGGTCTGGTCCGGGGCGGCGTCCCGGTGGCCGCCGAGGTGGCCGCCGCGCTGCGGGTACCGCTGGATGTGCTGGTGGTACGCAAGCTCGGCGTACCCCGGTTCCCGGAACTGGCCTTCGGGGCGCTGGGCCCCGGCGGGGTACAGGTGCTCAACCCCGACGTCGCCCGACGGCTCGACCGGCACCAGGTCGAGGTCGTGGTGGCCGCCGAGTCGGCGGAGCTGGTCCGGCGGGAGCAGCGGTACCGGGCCGGTCGGCCACCGTTGGCGCTGGCTGGACGTACCGCCATCCTGGTCGATGACGGCCTGGCCACCGGGGCCAGCGCCGCTGTCGCGGTGGCCGTGGCGCGGCAGCTCGGCGCCGCCCGGGTCGTGCTCGCGGTACCCGTCGGCCCGCCCGACGCGATCACCCGGCTGGCAGGGCTGGCCGATGAGGTCTGCTGCCCGCTGACCCCGGCCCGGTTCGGCGCCGTCGGCCGGTACTACCTGGACTTCGCGCAGGTATCCGACGACGAGGTCACCGCGCTGCTGGCCGGCTAGCCAATGGCCATGTCGACGAAGCGGGACAGGTGCAGCTGAGCCGCGACAGTGACAGTGTCGGTGGGGCCGTTGCGGTGCTTGGCGACGATGAAGTCCGCCTCGCCCGCCCGTGGCGACTCCTTGTCGTAGTAGTCGTCCCGGTGCAGCAGGATGACAACGTCGGCATCCTGCTCAATTGATCCTGATTCGCGCAGATCAGACAGTTGCGGCCGCTTGTCGGTCCGCTGCTCGGGACCCCGGTTGAGCTGGCTGACCGCGACGACCGGGCACTCGACCTCCTTGGCCAGCAGCTTCAGGCCCCGGGACAGCTCCGCGACCTCCTGCTGCCGGCTCTCCACCCGCTTCGGCGAGGTCATCAGCTGGAGGTAGTCCACGATGATCAGCTTCAGGTCGTGCCGCTGCTTGAGTCTGCGCGCCTTCGCACGGATCTCCATCAAGGTCATGTTGGGCGTGTCGTCGACAAAGAGCGGCGCTTCACTGATCTCACCCATCCGCCGGGCCAGCTTGGTCCAGTCGTCGTCGGAGAGCTGACCCGAGCGCAGGACATGCAGCGGTACCCGCGCCTCCGCCGACAGCAGCCGCATGACGATCTCGACCTTGCTCATCTCCAGTGAGAAGATCGCGCTGGAGAAGTTCTGCCGCACCGAGGTAGCCCGGGCAAAATCCATTGCCGCGGTGGAGTTGTGGGTAGGAATCATCGACCGACCGGCAAGGTACAGGTGGTCGTCGTTGTCGACCGTCACGCACCGGACCGGCACGCTGGGCACCGGTCGTACCGCCACGATGAACCGCGATCCACTGCGGGTGGTGTCCGTGCTCCGACGCCGTTCCTTGTGCGCGATCCGCTTGCGTTCCAGGCGGAACACGTCGTCCACGGTGGAGAAGTTGAGTATGTATGCGGTCGACGACGCCTCGGTCCGGCCCCTGACCTGCTTCGTGGTCACCGAACAGCGGTAACCGAGCCCGACCACGAGTTCGTAGACGTCGTACGCCAGCCGCCGGGAGGTCGAGCAGTACTGAACGCTACCGGTCGCGCCCACCGTGCCATCGGTGTCCAGGAGGCCGGCGAGCAAGGCCCGCCGCTGACCTTCGGCGGCCCGCAGGTACTCCACCGGGATGTGCTTGTCGCTGAAGACACCGAGGGTGCGCAGCAGACCGGTCACCGAGCCGAACCGGGCATGACAGGACCGGCACCGGTGGGAACCGCCCGCGACCGCAGCGGTCGACACACCACAGTTGACGCAGCCCGCGGGCGGCACCGGCGCGGACACTCTTCGCGACCTGCCGCCGCACGACTGTCCACACGTCTTCGCGGTCGGGAACTTCGGCTGGAACGCCATACCGCAGACCACGCAGGGGCGTTCCGGAATGGCCGGCAGGTCGGGCAGGAGCAGCGTATAGACCCGTGGACCGCTAGGCCGGGTCACCAGTCCCTCCGCTTCGATGTACAGGAGGATTTCGGGATCATCGGAGGAGATCCGAGCCGCCTCCGAGTGGCCGTCGCCGAGCCAGGCGCCGAGGGTGTACGGCGGCAACAGCAGATCCCGCTCGGCAAGCTGGAGCGGGCGGCAGTTGGTCACGGAGTGGTTGACCCGCCGGTCGGCCGTCGACGTGCGTACCGTGTCCGCGATCTCCCGGGTCGTACGTACCTGCGGCGGCTGCCCGTACCGGCGAGCCTTCCGGTCGTGGGTGAGCCAACGGTGCTCAGCATCCGCGACGAGGACGCTGCCGTCGGAGAATTCGACCTCGTAACACGGCCGGCCGACCATGATCTCGCTCAGCGCGACCACGGTGGTGGGCCGGCCGTCGGCGCCGATGAGCCGATCGCCGACCTTGACCTCGCCCATCGTCGTCCAGCCGTCGGGCCTCGCGAGCGGGGTGTCGAGCGCGAGGGCCTTTCCCAAGCCGGGACGTCCGGCGACGATGATCAACTGGCCGGGGTGCAGGCCGTTGAGCAGCCGGTCGAGGTCGGTGAACCCGGTCGGTACGCCGGTCATCACGCCACCCTGCGAACCCACCGCCTCGATCTCGTCCAGGGTCGGCTGGAGCAGTTCGGACAGGATCGCGAAGTCCTCGCTGACCCGCCGGTCGGTGACGTCGTACACCGCTTGCTGGGCGAGGTCGACCAGGTCGTCCACGTCCCGGCCGCCACCGGCGGCCGACCCGTACCCGAGCTGGACGATCCGGGTGCCGGCCTCGATCAGCCGGCGGAGCACGGCGCGCTCGGAGACGATCCGCGCGTAGTAGGCGGCGTTGGCGGCGGTCGGCACGCTGGAGATCAGCGTGTGCAGGTACGGGGCGCCGCCGACCCGACCGAGCGCCCCGGAGTCGGCGAGCGCGGCGGCCACCGTGATGGCGTCGGCGGGCTCGCCCCGCCCGTACAGGTCCAGTATCGCGTCGAAGATCGTGCCGTGCGCCGGCTTGTAGAAGTCGACGATCTTGAGGATCTCCACGACGTCGGCGATGGCGTCCTTGGACAGCATCATCCCGCCGAGTACGCACTGCTCCGCGGCGATGTCCTGGGGCGGCGACCGGTCGTACTGGCCGTCGCCGCCGCGCGGGTCGGCCGGGCGCGGCTCTGCCGGCCGTACCTCATCGGCGATCGACACCGCGACTCCCCACCCCTCACGTGCTCCAACTGCCAATGATCCGCAGAGGTATGACAGTTCCTACGGAGGGACAACGGGAGGAACGATACGGAGGCTGCGGCGGGGCCGTAAAACCCGGCGGTGGACCGCGCTGGGGACAATCTGTGGACGCCGGCCGGGCTAGCTGTGCGCAGCCCGGGGACAAGCCTGTGGACAGTCCGTTGATCCCGCGCCGGAACCGCCGGTAACCAGGTACGACGTGCTCCACAGGGTGTGTACGGAAGAAACCTGGCCGGGCCGGTACGGACCACGGTGTGCGTGACGCTGTGTACGACCTGTGGATACTTTGGCCGATGGCCCGGACATATGGGGCGTGAGCTGCCGGAACTTTTTCCACAGGCGGTGTGGTGGAGAACTCCCATCGGCGTGTCGCGCCAGTTCCCAGTACCGTAGGGCACGTGAGTGTCTGGCAGGCTGAGTCACGCTACGGGGGTGACGACCCCGAAGCGGAGCGTTACCCGGAGTGGATTCCCCGGCCCACCGCGTCGCCCCGCGAGCGGTTCACCGGTCGGGTATCGATGTCACCGCCGGTGTCCCCGGCCGTCCCACCGATGGTGCCCGCCATGCGCCGCCCGCCGCTGCCGGAGACCGTCCCCGGTCCCCGCAATGCCCGCAGCCGGTACGACGGCCGGGTCACCCGGCACGCCGCCGACGAGCTGGACGAGCTCCCCGAGGACCGCCACTACCTGGCGACGTTCGGCTGGACGGCGGCGTGGTACACGGTACCCGTGGCGATCTTCTCCGCTTGGAGCCTGACCTTCCCGGCCGATCCCGGCACCGCCTGCGCGCACCCCACCGGCGGGGCCTGTGTCTCCCCGCGTACCGCCGCGTTGGCCAACCTGATCCACGGCATCCCCCGGGTCGGC
Organism: Actinomycetota bacterium; assembly: GCA_005885115.1. Classification (GTDB taxonomy): domain Bacteria; phylum Actinomycetota; class Actinomycetes; order Mycobacteriales; family Micromonosporaceae; genus AC-43. The sequence goes on from VAXX01000465.1 coordinate 4,794, forward strand.
GTCGCGCTGGGCATCGCCCTGCTGGTCGCCGGCCTGATCCGGCTGGGCAGTTCGGCCTGGCGCCCGGTCACCGTCGGCTTCTCCTCGGCGATCATCGGCGCGGGGCTGGCGACCGTCCTCTACTCGGTGCTCACCACCGGCGGATAACGCCAAGGGCGCCCCACCCACGGTGGGACGCCCTTGAACCGCCGATGCGCTACTTGGCCGGTACCACGTTGAGCGCGAACTTGGCGACGACCTCCGGGTGCAGGCGTACCTGGACCTGGTAGTTGCCGACCGCCTTGATGTGCCCGGGCAGCTCGACCCGGCGCCGGTCCAGGTCCGGACCGCCGGCCGACCGGACCGCCGTGACGACCTCGCCGGTGGTGATCGAGCCGAACAGCCGGCCACCGGTACCCGCACGTGCGGTCAGGCTGACCTTCAGGCCCTCCAGCTGCGACTTCACCTCGTTGGCGTGGCCCAGATCCCGGATCTCCCGGGCCGACCGGGCCCGCTTGATCACCGTGATCTGCTTCTCCGCGCCCCGGGTCCACGGGATGGCGAAACCCTGCGGAAGCAGGTAGTTGCGCCCGTACCCGTCCTTGACCTCGACGACGTCGCCGGGGGCGCCGAGGCCGGTGACCTCCTGGGTGAGGATGATCTTCACGTCGGTCCCCCTCTCAGCGCGCCGTCGCGGTGTACGGCAGGAGCGCCATCTCGCGGGCGTTCTTGACCGCACGGGCGATCTGGCGCTGCTGTTGGGCACTGACCCCGGTCACCCGCCGAGCGCGGATCTTCCCGCGGTCGGAGATGAACTTGCGCAGCAGCGCGGTGTCCTTGTAGTCGATGTAGGTGATCCCCTCCTTGTCGAGCGGGTTCACCTTCTTCTTCGGCTTGCGAAGTGCCGCAGCCTTAGCCATTGCTCTACTCCGGGTCACTTAGAAAGGTGGCTCTTCGTCGAAGTTGCCCCCGCCGCTGGAGGCTGGCGCGGCCGTGGCCCACGGATCGTCGGCCGTGAAGCCGCCACCGCCACCGGAACCGCCACCGGAGGCACCGAACCCGCCACCGCCGGAGCTGCGCGACATCTTCTGCACCTTCGCCGTGGCGTACCGCAGCGACGGGCCGATCTCGTCGACCTCAAGCTCGTAGACAGTGCGCTTCTCGCCCTCTTTCGTCTCGTACGACCGCTGGCGCAGCCGACCCGAGACGATCACGCGAGAGCCGCGTTGCAGCGACTCGGCGACGTTCTCCGCCGCCTGCCGCCACACCGAGCACGCCAGGAACAGCGGCTCGCCGTCCTTCCACTCGCCCGACGCGCGGTCCAGGGTCCGCGGGGTCGAAGCGACCCGGAACTTGGCGACCGCCGCGCCCGACGGGGTGAAGCGCAGCTCGGGGTCGTCGGTCAGGTTGCCGACGACCGTGATGATGGTCTCTCCTGCCATCGCCTACTCCTCGTTTCGATCTGCGTCGTTCGTGGGCCGGCACTTGGGCTGGACCAGCAAGGCAGCGCTCGTCAGCTTGGCATACCGGTACGACAGATCGCGGGGTACCGTACGTCAGCGGACGTCCGGCCGGATCACCTTGGTACGCAGCAGCCCCATACGTCGAGCTTCTCCACCGAGCCACCCGCGGTCCGGATCACGTTGAGGTACGTGTCGAGAGACGGAGCGACGGTGCGCTCCTCCAGGCTGGCGTCGAGGATCACCATGATCTCGTAATGACGCAAGACTACTCACCTCCTCTGGGCTAACGGCCACGGTCTTTCCGTGGCAGGAGGTCTGGCGTCTGCCGTCCCCGCGGCAGCTGAGCCGGCGGGGAAGGCCCGACCAGGATACCTGGCCGCTGAAATAGAGAGCCGCGGGGCGTCCTGTCCGTCTGCCTGGGTGGGACCTGGGGAGGAACGACCACACCGACGAGCTGGAGGAGGACGCCCCGCGGAGCCTAGTAAGTACTGTTACGCGACAACCGCCCGGATTGCCCGCTGAGCGATAATAGCCCGTACCGCCGCGACAGACACGCCAACCACACAGATCGCCGCGACGAACACCAGGATTCCGGCCGGGCCCTTGCGGACCGGCGGGCCGGGCACGGCCGAGCCGACCGCGACGGTGTCCGAGGTGGGCACCGGATCGGGGCTGGCGCCGCCGTCGGCGAGGCTGCCGCCGTCGGCCGACGCGGCGGCGGCCGGGTCGGGTGGGACCGCGGCGGCCGAGGACTGGCCGGGCGAGGGGGCGGTGCGGGCCTCGGGCGACTTTCCCGCCTGAGGGGTACGCGACCGGGAGCCACCCGCCGCCGATCCGCTGCCCGCCGAGCTCACCGTGACGGTGACCGAGCCCGCGCCACCGTTACCGAGCAGACACGCCGGTACCAGGGACACGCTCAGCCGGCCCTGCCGGAAGACGACGCCGATCTGGCTGTCGGCGGGTACCGTCGCCCGGTCCGCCCCGTTGATCATCAGGTCGGCGGACTGGCCGAGCCGGTTGACGAAGGTCACCGCCGAGCCCGGCGACACGGTCAGCGCACCGATGTCCGGGCGCGACGAGACGCGAGCCGGTGTCGCAGCGGCCTCGGCATGCTCGGACTCCCCGCGGTCGATGGGTGAGGTTCGCTGTATTCAACGACATGCCCGCATACGCGGTGACGCGCACCGGCGCCGGCGCGCGTGTCGGACCCAGGAAGTACGCTCCCTGCATGCGTATCGGAGCCCATGTCGACCGGGCCGACCCGCTCGCCGAAGCCGCCGCCCGCAAGGCCGACCTCGTCCAGTTCTTCCTCTCCGACCCGCAGGGCTGGAAGGCGCCCGAGCCGCATCCGGCGGCCGACGCGCTGCGCTCCGCCGAGGTCGACCTCTACATCCACGCGCCGTACCTGGTCAACGTGGCCCCCCCCAACAACCGGATCCGGATCCCGAGCCGGAAGATCCTGCTCGAGCACGCCGAGGCGGCCGCCTCGATCGGCGCCAAGGGCCTGATCGTCCACGGTGGACACGTCAACAAGGGCGACGACCTGCAGGTCGGGCTGACCAACTGGCGCAAGACCTTCGCGTACGCGGCGGAGTCCGGTGGGCTGCCGCTGACCGTGCTCATCGAGAACACCGCGGGCGGGGACAACGCGTGCGTACGCCGCTTCGACGCGCTCGCCCGGCTGTGGGACGCCATCGGCGAGTACGACGTCGGGTTCTGCCTGGACACCTGCCACGCGTACTCGGGCGGGGAGGATCTGGTCGGCATCGTCGACCGGGTGAAGGCGATCACCGGCCGGATCGACCTGATCCACGCCAACGGCTCCAGGGACGAGTTCGACTCCGGCCGCGACCGGCACGAGAACCTCACCGCCGGCACGATCGACCCGCAGCTGATCGTCGCGGTGATCCGCGCCGCCGGCGCGCCGGTCGTGGTCGAGACGCCCGGTGGCGCCGACGGACAGGGCGCGGACATCGCCTACCTGCGGGAGCACCTCGGCGCATGAGCACCGACGAAGTCAGTACCACCGAAGCGGCCGGTACGGCCGAAGTTCCGCAGGAAGACCGCTGGACGCACTTCGCGCCCGAGCCGCCCCGCGCGCCCGGGCGGGTACGGGTGGCGGCCGGCCGGGTCGGGCGGGTGCTCGGCCACGAGCACACCCTGGTGGTGTTGGGTGCCCTGGTCCTCGCGGCGGCGATGAACTGGCAGTGCGTACTGCACCCCAGCACGACGATCCCGATGGACCTCGGCGATCCCCTGCTCCAGGCCTGGCAGCTCGCCTGGGCCGGGCACGCGGTGACCACCGACCCGAGCCAGCTCTGGCAGGCGAACACGTTCTTCCCGGACGGGTACAGCTTCGCGTTCTCCGACACCCTGCTGGGGTACCTGCCCGCCTCGGTCCTGGGCACCGGACCGACCGCGGCGCTGGTGCGCTACA
>VAXX01000538.1:0-1445 GCA_005885115.1 Actinomycetota bacterium
CGCGATCTACCGCCGATACGCGAGCAAGGTCGAGGTCGTCTTCGTCGCGGTCGTCCACGACGTCACCCTTGAGCCGCCGGCGGACGCCGGCTCGCTGGAGCGGGACCTGGTCGAGTTGGCCCAGGACATCGTCGCGCACCTGTCCGCGCCGGCCGCGTACTCCGCCTTGCCCGGGCTGCTGGCCGACATCGCGGCCGACCCGGTCGCCGCGCAGCGCTTCGGCGCCACGTACGTCGGGCGGGAGCAGGCGTGCGTGGCTGAAGTGCTGCACCGAGCGGTACGCCGGGGCGAGCTGACCGAGCTGCCAGACGTACCGATGGTGCACGCCCTCCTTCTCGGCGGCGCTTTCACCTGGCTGTTCGTGCTGCGCCGGCCCGCCGACGAGCACTTCGTCCGGCAACTCGCCGGCGCCGTCCTGGCCGCCCTGTGGGGCGAGGGGGTGACCGCCCCCCTGGCCGATGTATCCACGCCCACCCGCCCGCGATCTGAGTAGGTACGGACCCGCCACCGTCCGGTGCTCCTGACCACCGAGCACACCGACTACGGCGGTCGATGTCACATGCGTTGGTTTCTCAGGAGGATCAGATGCTTCGCAGACTTGGCCTGACGATGGCGAAGAGACCGGTGGTGGTCGTCGTCCTCACCTTGCTGTTCGTGGGGATCGCCGGTGCCCTCGGCAGTGGACTGTTCACCAAGCTCGCCGGCGGCGGGTTCGACGATCCGGGCGCGCCGTCCAGCGTGGCGCAGGATGACCTCAAGCGCGAGTTCGGGATCGGCCAGCCCAACCTGGTACTGCTGATCACAAGTCCACAGTCGGTGGACGACGACGCGGTGGCCAAGGCCGGCACCGAGCTGACCAACCGGCTGGCCGGCGAGCACGGCATACGCCAGGTGGTGTCCTACTGGTCGACCGGGCGCGCCCCACAGCTGCGCGGGTCGGACGGCAAGTCGGCGATGGTCGTGGCCGAGATCGAGGGCAACGTGAACGACGCCGGTAAGCGCTGGGACGCGCTCAAGCCGTCGTACACCGGGCAGATCGACGGGCTGACCGTCCGGGCCGCCGGCACCATCCCGATCCTCCAGGAGACCAACAAGACGGTCGAGGAGGACCTGCAGGCCGGCGAGAAGATCGCGTTCCCGGTTCTGTTCCTGGCGCTGATCCTGGTGTTCGGCAGCCTCGTGGCGGCGTTCATCCCGCTGATCGTGACCATCCCAGCGGCCGCCGGTACGATCTTCACGCTCTGGGCCCTGGGCCAGGTCACCGACGTGTCGGTGTTCGCCCTGAACGTGACCTCGATCATGGGACTGGGCCTTTCGGTCGACTACAGCCTGTTCGTGCTCAGCCGGTACCGGGAGGAACTGCGCCGTTCGGGTGCCGACATCCGGGACAGGCGGGCCCGTACCGAGGCGATCGTCAAGGCGGTGCGCACCGCTGGCCGTACCAT
>VAXX01000538.1:1617-3735 GCA_005885115.1 Actinomycetota bacterium
GTCGCGCTCGCCACCATCGCGCTGCTCGTGGTGCTCGGGATCCCGTTCATGAGCGTGAAGTTCGGCCTGCCCGACGACCGGGCGCTGCCTACCACGGCGCAGAGCCACCAGGTGAACGACGAGATCCGGGCCCATTTCGACGGGCGCGCCGCCGACCCGCTGTCGATCGTCGCCCTGCACACCGGTAACCCGCAGGACCAGGTCAGCGCGATCGCCGACTACGCGTTGCGGATCTCCGACCTGGACGGGGTGCCCAACGTATCGTCGCTGTCCGGGATCTACGTCCACGGTGCCCAGGTGGCCCCGGCCGGTCCGGCCACCGCGCAGTTCGCCACGTCCGACGCGACCTGGCTGCGCGTGGTGCTGATCGGCGAGCCGGACTCGGACCGCTCGGGACGGGTGGTGCGGGACATCCGCGCGATGGCGGCACCGTGGCCGGTCAAGGTGGGCGGTTCCGCAGCGGTCTTCGTGGACACCAAGGCGACGCTCGGGCGCAAGATGCCGTACGCCCTCGGGCTGATCGCCATCACGATGATCATCATTCTGTTCCTGTTCACCGGAAGCATCTTGATCCCGATCAAGGCGGTGCTGCTCAACCTGCTCAGCCTGACCGCGACATTCGGCTCGATGGTCTGGATCTTTCAGGACGGCCACCTGCGCCACTACCTCGGCGACTTCACGGTAACCGGCTCGCTGGTCGCCACGGCACCGATCCTGATGTTCGCGGCCGCGTTCGGGCTGTCCATGGACTACGAGGTCTTCCTGCTGTCCCGGGTCCGGGAGGAGTACCTGCGCACCGGCAACAACACCGCTGCCGTGGCTCGGGGCCTGGAGCGCACCGGCCGGCTGGTGACCGCCGCCGCGGCGCTGATGGCGATCGTGGCCGCGTCGGTGGTCATCTCGCAGATCACGTTCCTCAAGATGATCGGGCTCGGGCTGTTTGTCGCCGTGCTGATGGACGCGAGTATCGTGCGCGGGCTGCTCGTACCGGCGTTCATGCGGATGCTGGGCGCGGTGAACTGGTGGGCGCCGGGGCCGCTGGCCCGGTGGCACAAGCGGTTCGGCCTGCGCGAGGCGCAGGACGAGCTGGACGTACCGGATGTGCCGTTCCCGGGGACGCTGGACCCGATCTCCCAGGCGGTACGCGCCGGCGGCGTACGGTGACCACCACCCCCCGGGTGGACATCGTCGGACCGACCGGAGCGGGGGTGCCGGCCGCTCCGGCCGGCGCCCCCGCGGATCCGTGCGACCCGTTGTACGGCCCGGTGGTCCGGTGGGTCACCGAGTGCGTCAACGGGCGGCGTTACGACGTGCTCGACGAGATCCTGCGTCCCGACTTCTGGCTGCATGCACCGCCGCACCTGAGCGGGGACACGGTACGCGGGATCGCCGGGTACCGCCGGTACCTCCAGGGCCTGCTGACCGCGTACCCGGACCTGACCGCCGACGTCGTCGACCTGTTCGGGGTCGCCGACCGGGTGGCCCTGCGGCTGGACACCTTCGGTACCCACGCCGGCCCGTACCGGGGTCTGCCACCGACCGGCGTCCGGGTCCGGTTCGGCCAGACCCTCATCGTCCGGCTGGCCGGCGGGAAGATCGCGGAAGCCTGGCTGGAGCTGGACGCGCTCGGGGTCGCCCTGCAACTGGGGGTCGCGCCGCCCTTCGACACCAAGGGCCCGGCCGCGGCGGCGGCCTGGGCCGGGCGGCTGGCCGTACGCTCGGCAAAGCTGGCCCGCCGGCACCGGCACGCGCCCGTGCCCACCCACCCGCGCACCCCCGGCCCGGTACGAGTCGGCGCGGGCGTGGCGGTCCGGACCACCGGGCTGGAGCTGGAACGCAACAAGACGACGCTGCGCCGGTGGATCGACGAGTGCGTCAACCAGCAGGCCATCGGGATCTGCGACGACCTGTTCACCGACGACTACCTCGGCCATTCGCCGCCGCACGCCGAGCCCGAGCCGCTGCGCGGGCCGCGCGGGTACGCCCGATTCATCACCGGCATCCTGACCGGCTTTCCGGACGCGCACGCCACCATCGAGGACCTGTTCGCGGTGGGGGACCGGGTGGCGGTACGGGTGGTGATGAGCGGCACCCACCTCAACGAGTACCGGGGCATCC
>VAXX01000538.1:3870-4326 GCA_005885115.1 Actinomycetota bacterium
CCGGCGATGACCGGGCCCGCGCCGACGCCGGCCGCGCTACGCGATCCCGAGCCGGACTCGCTCGCCGGGCGGGTGCTGGAGGCGTACGGCGGGCCGGCCCTGTGGTCCGGTGCGGCCCAGGTACACGCCCGGCTGTCCGCGGGCGGGCTGCTGTTCACCTGGAAGCGCGGGCGGGCGGGCCGGTTCCGCGACCTGTCCGTACACGCTGACGTCCATGAGCAACGGATCCGCTTCGTCGGCTTCCACGACGGGCTGGACGGCGTACTCGTGGGGCACCGGGTACAGCTGGAGACGCCCGACGGCGAGGTCGTGGCGCGCCGGGACAACGCCCGGGACCGTTTCCCGTACCGTGGTCGGCTGGTCCGCTGGGACCCGCTGGACATGATGTACTTCCTCGGCTATGCGTTGTGGAACTACTTCGTGTTCCCCGCGCTGCTGCTACGCGAGGACGTCGAA
>VAXX01000539.1 GCA_005885115.1 Actinomycetota bacterium
CCGGCAGTTGCTCGACCCCGACCTGGTCGGCGACGTCCGGCAGATCGTCGAGGCGACCGGCGTCGAGCCCGGCCGGCTGTTGCTGGAGATCACCGAGAGTGCGTTCGTCAACGACCCGTCGACGGTGCTGGAACGCTTGCAGCAGATCCGCGACCTGGGGGTACGCCTGGCCATCGACGACTTCCGGGAGAACCTGATCACCACCGGTACCGTGCCGGTGGTGCCGGCCTAAGCGTCCCGGACCGCGTCCAGCGCGGCGATCGCGGCCCCCCGCGAGCCGGCCATGTCGAGGTCGGGTACCAGTGAGAACGTCGCCACGGCAGCCTGCTCGGCGCGCAACAGCGTGTGCGCGCGTACCGTGTCCAGGAACCACTGCCGGAAGTGCGGGGCCGCCTCCACCACCCCACCACCGACGAAGTACGCCCCCGGGTCGGTGAAGTTGGCCGCGATGGTGAACAGCCGCCCGAGCGCCATCGCCTGCTGCTCGAAGACGGCCAGCGCCATCGGGTCGCCGTCCTCGCCGTACCCGCGGACCAGCTTGGCCGCCCTGCCCATCGACTCAGCCTTGGTCAGCTCGTGCTCGGGGTAGCGGGTCAGCCAGTACGGCAGCAGGTTGTTGACGATCCCGGTCAGCGACGCGACGCTCTCCGCGTCGGCGGTGTACCCGCAGTTGCAGTGCGGTACCGGCTGTCCCTCGCCCAGCAGCCCGTCCATCGGGATGAACACGTGGCCCAGTTCGCCGGCCATCCCGGCGGCGCCCTTGACCACCCGACCGCCCTCGATCACCCCGCCGCCCAGGCCGGTGCCGACGATCGCCGACACCGACGAGCGCTCGTGCGCGTCGGGCCCGAAGTACGCGTGGTGGGCGTAGAGCGCGGCGGCGTTGCCGTCATTGTTGTACACGACGGGCAGCCCGAGCCGGGCCTGCAGGGCGGCGCGGATGTCGAAGCCACGCCAGGCCGGCTGGGAGAAGTTGGTGGAGCCCTTCGAGGAGATCACCCCGTCGGCGCTGGCCGGTCCCGGGGTGTCCAGACCGACCGCGGCCACCCGGGTCCGGGCCACGCCGGTCAGCAGCAGGATGCCGTCGAGCGCCTCGGCCAGCGCGTCCACCGCGACCGCGGGACCTTCCAGTACCCGGCTGGGCGTCTCCACCAGCCGGTCCACCAGGAACCGGCCCGAGCGGTCCAGCACGGTGGCGTTGTTGGCGGTACCCCCGTTGTCCAGGCCCACCACAACCAGGTCGCTCACGCCAGCTCCTCGCTCCTTACGGACCTGCATCGTACCGGCGTGGCACCCCGGGTTGCGCGGATCTTGGCTCAGGTGTTGTCGGTCGGGGCGAGCCGGGCGGCCCACCGGTCCTCGATGCTCGCGTACCGCCAGACGGCGACGGCGACGACCCAGGCGAGGACGAACAGGCCGACGATCACGTACCCGACGTGGTTGAGATCCAGGCGGCCGATCGCGGCCAGCGGCCCGGTGGTGATGTCGAGCTTCTCGGTCACGATCGAGATCAATTCGATGGTACCGATGATCAGCGCGACCGCGACCGACAGCCCGGTGATCATGATGTTGTAGTACACCTTGCGGACCGGCCGGGCGTTCGCCCAGCCGTACGCGACGTTCATGAAGCAGCCGTCGATGGTGTCGAGCAGGCTCATCCCGGCCGCGAACAGGACCGGCAGGGTCAGGATCGCGTACCACGGCAGGTTGAACACCGCCGCACCACCGGCCAGGACGAGCAGCGACACCTCGGTCGCGGTGTCGAAGCCGAGCCCGAACAGCAGCCCGATCGGGTACATCTGCCACGGCCGGGTCACCGCCCGGGTGGCGCCGGACAGGATCCGGTTCAGCAGGCCCCGGTTGGCCAGGTGCTGCTCCAGCGCGGCCTCGTCATAGGTGCCGCGGCGCATCTGCCGGAACACCTTGACGATGCCGACCAGGATGACCAGGTTGATGATCCCGATGAGGTAGAGGAACACGCCCGACACGGTCGTCCCGATCAGCCCGGTCGTACGTTGCAGGGCGGAGCCGCCGTCCTGTAGCTGGCCGGCGAGTGCCCGTACGCCGATGCCGAGCAGGAGGCACAGCCCGAACACCGGTGTTGTCGATCGCCGCGATGTGGTCCGCGTCGAAGGCGTGCCGCATGCCCAGCGCGTACGCGGTGATGCCGAGGCCGACACCGAACACGCCGGCCGAGCCGACCCGGTAGTGCTGGGGCGCGACCACCAGGGCCAGGGTGCCCCAGCCGGCGAGGTGCAGCGTGAGGATGAACCCGGCCATCCCGTACAGGCGCGCCCGGTCCCGGCGGGCGAGCGCGGGTACCGCCGTGGATCCCTTCGCCACCGGCATGGTCATCCTCGCCTCGCCAATCGGGAGCGCCTGCTGTTGCACAATACTTGCAACTACTGCTGAGCTCCGACAGGGGCCGACCGGTCGTGCGAGACACGTTTTCCGCCATGTGTCGGATGTCTCACCGGCTCCGGGTGACGCACTGTTACCGGGTACCTGAACCACGAAGCGCTCGGGACAGCTGGTCACGAAAGAGTTTCGATGTCTCGTATCAACGTCAACGCCGTACGGTGCGAAGCGCTGTTCGTCTCCGCGCTGCAACCCTCGGATGCCCCCTGCGCCCTGCGGGTACGGGAGGAGATCCGGCGCGCCGTAAGGGATCTGGGCAGCCGAGGCTGTGCCGCCCGGGTCGCCCAGGAGTTCGGGGACCACCCCGAAGCCGCGATCCTGCGGATGCGCTGGGCGCGCGAGGCCGTTGAGCAGGCATTCCTTGATCAGCCCCGGCCGACGGGCCGGCTCGGTCGTTATCTGCTTGCAGACAGTAGTGCCTGAGGACGACGTCGTCCGTCCGGTCCGCCCCCGACCGGACGGGAACCGGGAGTCGCAACGCCTCCCCCAGCCGGCCGCTCCCGGTCACGGTGCCGGCCGCTGTCGATGCCAGTCGACAGCGGCCGGCCAACCGTCGTCTCAGTCCGCGCTCTGCTGGGCGTATGCGCTGACGGCGAGCTCCACCCGGGAGGCCAGGCCGAGCTTGGCCAGGATGTTGGACACGTGACTCTGTACGGTCCGGCGGGACAGGTACATCTGCTCGGCGATGTCCGGGTTGGAGCGCCCCTCGGCGACGAAGGTCGCGACCCGCCGTTCGGTGGCCGTGAGCGCGGCCCAGCCGGTACGGGGTCGGGGCTTGGCGCGCCGGCGCCGGCCACCCAGTTCCCGTAGGTGCGCCTCGGCCCGGCCGGTGTCCCACCCGGCGTCCAGCCGCTCGTACCGGTCCAGCGCCGTGTTCAGCGCCGTCCGCGCCTCGGCGACCCGGCCCCGCTGGGCCAGTACCAGGCCGGTGCACTCGTACGCGTACCCCTCGTGCAGTGGCCGGCCGGCGACCCGGTACCCCTCGGCGGCCTCCAGCAGCACGGCCGGGTCACCGGTCACCACGCCACGGGCC
>VAXX01000466.1 GCA_005885115.1 Actinomycetota bacterium
GCCGTCCGCTCCCAGGGTCACCGCGACCGCCTGGATCTGCCAGGCCTCGCACAGTTGCCCGGCCCGGCGGGCCACCCCGGCCAACCGGCCGGTCGCCCCGTCTTCCGGGGGTACGCGATGGGCCAGCTCCGCCTCGTTCGGCGTGGCCAACCGCACCCCCGGTACCGGCGGGCAACCGCGCGGATGCGGGTCCCACACCACCGGCCGGCGCGCCGCCACCTCGGCCAGTACCCGGCGCAGCCCGGCCAGCGCGGTGGTACCCCGGCCGTAGTCGCTGACCAGGACCGCGTTGGCCGACCGCAGGGCGGCCGCCGCCGGACGGGGCAGCCGGTCCAGCGCCACCGACCCGACCCCGGACTGGTCGACCCGCATCAGCATGTGCCCGCCGGCCCGGATCCGGATCTTCTCCGGCATCGGGCCCTCGGTCGGCAGGGCGCACAGTGCCACGCCGGCCTGGTCGAGCAGCTCCCGCAGCCGGGTACCGCCGGCGTCGTCGGGTACCGGCGCGATCAACGTGACGTCCACGCCCCGGTCCACCGCGAGCGCGGCGGCCAGCGCCGCGCCGCCCGGCCGGTCGTGGCTGCCGGTGGCGGCGAGCACCGGTACCGGGGCGTCCGGCGCCAGCCGGTCCACGGTGCCGACGAGATCCCGGTCCAGCAGCGCGTCCCCGACCACCACGAGTCGTACGGTCCTCACGAGACCACCGCCCCGGCGTAGCGCCGCTGCGCCGGTACGTCCGGCAGGTGTGCCTCGATGTACCCGCAGAGCAGGTGCGCGGCCACCAGGTGCAGCTCCTGGACGATCTGCGGCTCCCGGCACGGTACGGCCAGCACCTGGCTGCACCGGGCGGCCAGCGGGTTGGGTACCGGACCGGTGAACGCCCAGCGGTGTACCCCCACCTCGGCGGCCGCCTCCGCCGCGGCCAGCAGGTTGCGGCTGCGGCCGCTGGTGGACAGCAGCAGCAGTACGTCGCCCGGCCGGCCGTGGGCCCGGACCTGCCGGGCGTACACCTCGTCGAAGCCGTAGTCGTTGCCGATCGCGGTGGCGCTGGAGGTCTCCGCGTGCAGGGCCAGCGCCGACAGCGGTACCCGGTCCTCGCGCAGCTTCCCGACCAGCTCAGCGGTCAGGTGCTGGGCCTCGGCCGCGCTCCCACCGTTGCCGGCCACGAGCAGCCGGCCACCCTCGGTGAGCACCCCGGCCAGCGCCTGCCCCCAGCCGTCGAGCACCGGTGCGACCTGCCCGAACGCCGGCAACGTCCGGACCAGCTCGGCCAGATGTTCCTCGACAAGCGCCGTCATGCGCCCACCGCCTGCGGGGTACGGGCGGCCAGCCGCGCGTACAGCCGGGTGAGCTGCTCGGCGGTGCGCCGCCACGAGTAGCAGCTACGGGCCCGGTCCACGGCGGCGGTCGCGTACGCCATCCGGCGCGACGGTTCGCGCAGCAGCCGGCGCAGCGTGGTGGCCAGGGCGTGTGGGTCCCGGGGCGGGACGAGGTGCCCGGTGACCCCGTCGACCACGGTGTCGGTGAACCCGCCGAGGCCGTACGCCACCACCGGTACCCCGCAGGCCATCGCTTCCAGCGGGGTCAGCCCGAACGGCTCGTACCAGGCCGGGCAGGCCAGGACGTCGGCCGAGCGGTACCAGGCGGGCAGCTCCTGCCGGCGTACCCCGCCGACGAGGGTGAGCCGGTCGGCGACCCCGGTCGCGCCGGCCAGGGTACGCAGCTTCGCGGCGACCGGGTCGGCGTCCAGCTCGTCGGCGGGCGGGCCACCGACGACCACGCATTCGGCCCCGGGGATGCCGGGCAGGGCGCGGATCACGTCGGCGTACCCCTTGCGTTCGACCAGCCGCCCGACGCACAGGATGCGCGGCGCCGCGGTCCGGGGCGCGACCGGGCCGCGCGGGTTGAAGTGGTCGGCGTCCACGCCGGAGGGGATCAGCGCGATCCGTTCCCGGGGGACGCCCAGGTTGACCAGCTCGTCCAGCTCGTCGGAGCACTGCGCGATGACCGCGTCGGCCTGCCGGCCGAGCACCCGCTCGTACCCGATGCGCTGGCGCGGGCTGGTGTCCGCCGCGCCCTGGTGGCGGCGCTTGACCACGCCCAGCGCGTGGTACGTGACCACGACCGGCACCGGGAATCGGCTGCGCGCGGTCAACGCGGCCAGGCCGCTCATCCAGAAGTGCGCGTGCACCACGTCCGGGGTCCAGGGCCCGTCCCGCCACCGGCCGAGCAGCCATTCCCCGAAGATCCCCATGTACGGCAGCAGCTCGTCCTTGGGCAGCGGCGCCGCCGGACCGGCCGGTACGTGCTCGACCATCACCCCGTCCCGCAACGGCACCTCGCCGGGCAGGTCCGGGCTGTCCCGGCGGGTGTACACCCGTACCTCGTGGCCGTCCTCCGCCAGCGCGCCGGCCAATTCGGACACGTGCTGGTTCTGGCCGCCGGCGTCGACGCTGCCCAGCGGAGCCAGCGGGCTCGCGTGTTCGGAGATCATGGCTATGCGCATGAGCTGACCTCTTTCAGGAGTCGGTCCCAGTCAGACAGGAATCGGGCCAGGCTGTACCGGTCCAGCGCGGCCGCGCGGGCGGCGGTACCCAGGCGATGCGCCGCCGGCTCGTCCACGAGCAACCAGCGGGCCGCGTCGAGCAGCTCCTCCACCCGGGTGGACAGCACCCCGGCGCCGGGCGGCACCGCCCGGACCGCCTCGGTCACCGCGAGCGCGAGCACGGGCATACCCAGGAACATCGCCTCCAGCAGGGACAGGCCCAGTGAGGTCCACCGGGGCAGGTGCAGGTACGCCCGGCGCCGCGCCAACTCGTCGTGCAGGAAGCGCTGGGGCGGGTCGTCGTACGTGGTGATCCGGTCGCCGGCCAGGCCCGAGCTCGCCGGTGTACCGGGCGCCCGGGTCGGGGATGCCGTGCTCGATCACCGCGGTGCGGGTACCGCCGCTGTCCCAGAACAGCTCGTTGAAGTGGGTGACGTGGACCAGCGTCAGGTCGTCCCGGTCGGCCATCGGGTGCCGGGTGTTGGGCACGTCCCCCTTCGGGGTGTTGTGCTCGACGTACACGGTCGGCACCCGGCGACCCAGCCAGTGCCGGGCCAGTTCCCGCTCCTCGGGGCGTTGCAGCAGGACGACGTCGATGTCCTCGTCGCGCAGCCGGGCCGGGGGCACCTCGCGCACGGTGTCGGGCCACGGGTAGGTCCGGGCCCGGCCCCGCCCGTACGCGTCCCGGGCGGCGTTGACCGGCACCAGGTACGTGTGCCCGCCCTGGACGAACGCGGTGGTCCAGGAGCCGTGGACGTGCCAGAGCAGGATCCTCATGCCGCGCCCCCGGTCACCAGCCGTACCGCGTCCACCACGTCCGTGCCGGTGACCGAGGCCAGGCACGGGTGGCCGGGTACCGGGCAGGTGGCCGCCCGGCTGCCCCGGCACGCGGCCAGCGGGTCACCCAGGCGTACGTGCGGCACCCGGTACGGGGCCCACTGCCCGAAGGGGACGGTCGGCGCGAACAGGCTCACCACGGGGGTACCCACGGCGGCGGCCAGGTGCGCCGGACCGGTGTTGGCGCAGACCAGGGCGTCCGCCCCGGCCAGTACCCCGGCGAGTTCGGGCAGCCTGGTCCGGCCGCCCAGGTCGCGGCCCTGCTCGCCGGCCACGTACCGGGTCAGCTCCCGTTCCTGCGGCGAGCCGGTCACCACGACGGCGTACCCAGCGGCCGACAGCGCGCAAACGGCGTCCCGGGTCCGCTCGGGCGGGCAGGCCCGGGCCGGTACGCTCGCGCCCGGGTGGACGACCACGTACCGCTCGGGCAGCCGGCGGGGGCGCGGAGCTGCCCGTACCCCCAGCAGTCCGGCATCCCCCGGCGGCAGGCCGAAGCCCGCCGCGGCGGCCAGGGACAGCGCCCGCTCGGGCTCGGGCAGCCCGTCCGGCAGCCGGTGCCGGACGTCCAGCAGCGACCCCGGGTAGTCCACGCTGATCGCGCTGATCCGCAGCACCCCGGCCAGCCGCAGCAGCAGCGCGAACGGCAGCGCCGACTGGTGGAACGAGGTGAAGACCACCGCCTCGTCCACGGCCAGCGCGGCGATCCGGTCGACCAGCGCGTTGACCTTGACCGGGTCGACCGGCTTGGGCTCCGGGTCGATCCACGGGGTGTGCCAGGTGACCAGCTCGTCCACGCCGGGCAGCAGTCCCGCGGCGGCTTCGCCGCGCGGGCCGCAGACCAGGGTCAGCCGGTCGGCGCCGGCGGCCAGCGCCCGCAGCGCCGGCCCGGTCAGCAGCACGTCACCGGCCGAGTCGGCCCGGACCGCCAGCACGTGGCCACCGCGCGGGCGGGGCGCGGGACGCAGGATCGCCCGGGACAGGATCCAGTCCACGGCGGCAGCGAGGTCCGGGGCCACCGTCGCCGCCGCGGCCACCTCGTCGGTCCTGGTGACAGGAGTGGGTACGAGTACCCCGAGCGCGCCGGCCGCGGCCGCCGCCACCACGTCCCGACCGATGTCGCCGACCACGACACACCGGTCCGGTACGGTGTCCAGCGCCCGGGCGGCGTCCCGGATCAGGCCCGGCGCCGGCTTGCGGCACGGGCAGCCGGCGTCCTCGTCGTGCGGGCAGACCCGCCAGTCGTCGAACGGCCCGATCAGCTCGTCGACCCGGGCGTTGACCGCCTCGACCTGGGTACGGGTCAGGAGGCCACGGGCGATGCCGGACTGGTTGCTGACCACCCCGACGCGCAGACCGGCGGCACGGAGCCGGGCGACCGCCTCGCGGGCGCCGGGCATCGGGACGACCGCGTCGGGGTCGCCGTTGTACGGCACGTCGCGGATCAACGTGCCGTCCCGGTCGAAAAGGACCGTGTCCGTCAACCGCCTAGGTGGTGCACTCCTGTCCTCGATAACCCCCACGGGAGAAGCGGTTCCCTTGCTTCTCAACATCAAACCTGGCCCTACCTCGTGTGATCGGGGCCAGGAAGGGGTACGAGCCAGTCATGTCCATCGGTTCCGACCAGGATCTGATGACGACCCTCAAGCGGGTCGCCTCGGTGTTGAAGCAGGCCGGAATACCTTTCGCGCTGGCTGGCGGGTTCGCCGCGTACGCCCGCGGAGGTACCTCCAGCGATCATGACGTGGACTTCCTGCTCCGCGAGGCCGACGTGGAAACGGCGCTGAAAGCCCTCGCCGACTCGCGCTTCCAGGTGATCCGACCGCCCGAGGACTGGCTCGTCAAGGTCTACGACGACGACCGGATGGTGGACCTGATCTTCCGCCCGGTAGACCGGCCGGTCACCGACGAGACGCTCGCGGACACCACCCCGATCTCGGTGAGCGCCATCCTGATGCCGGTCATCTCGGCTACCGTGCTCATGGAGCACAAGCTGCTGACCTTCGGCCAGCACTACTGCGACTTCGCCAAGGCGTTGCCGCTGGCCCGGTCGCTGCGTGAACAGATCGACTGGGACCGGGTACGGAAGGCGACGCAGGACTCGCCGTACGCGCAGGCGTTCCTGTACCTGCTGGAGAGGCTGGATGTGATCAGACCGTGAACCAGGCCCTCGACGAGTACACCGAAGCCGCCATCCAGCGGCTGCTCACCGAGCATCCGAGCCTCGGCGAGCAGGGCATCACGCTGACCCGGCGGGAACACCGCCTGGTGCTGTCCGGCGAGGTGGAGAGCCCGCAGCGGTGCGAGCAGATCAGGCAGCTCGTCCACGCGGCGGTACCGGACGTCGAGCTGGTCTGCGACCTGGGCGTCACCCGCGCCGCCACCCCGACCGAGCACGAAGACCTGCCGTGATCCGGGTCGCCGCGGTCGGGGACGTGCACCTGGACGAGGACGTGCTGGGCCGGTACCGGCCGGCCCTGGAGGAGCTTCCCCAATGCGCCGACGTGCTGCTGCTGGCCGGTGACCTGACCCGGCACGGTACGGTCGCCGAGGCGCGCTGCGTGGCCACCGAGTTCGGCGGGCTGGCCGTACCGGTGATCGCCGTCCTGGGCAACCACGACTACCACTCCGACCAGGTACCCGAGGTGACCGGGGTACTCGAGGACGCCGGGATCACCGTGCTGGAGGGCGCCGGGACGGTCGTGACGCTGGCCGGCACCCGGCTGGGCGTGGCCGGTACCAAGGGCTTCGGCGGCGGCTTCGCCGGCCGGTGCGCCAGCGACTTCGGGGAGCCGGAGACCAAGGCGTTCATCCGTACCACCTGCCGGCTCGCCGACCGGCTCGGCGAGAACCTGCGGGCGCTGGAGTGCGACGTCCTGGTCGCGTTGACGCACTACGCCCCGGTGCCGGAGACGCTGGCCGGGGAGCCGCTGGAAATCTACCCGTTCCTCGGCTCGTACCTGCTGGGCCAGGCGATCGACTCGGCACCGACGGCGCTCGCGGTGCACGGGCACGCGCACCACGGCTCCGAGCGGGGTACCACCCCCGGCGGGGTACGCGTCCGTAACGTCGCCCACCCGGTGATCAAGCAGGCGTACAGCGTCTTCCACCTCGGCGGGGCGGCCGAGCCGGCCGAATCGCGGCTCAGCGCGACCGGATTCGCTCGATGAGCTCGCTGGTCGAGCGGTCCGGCAGGTACTCCAGGGACCGGACCTCGCCACCGAGCGAGCGGACCAGTTCGGCCTCGGGGATCAGCTCCGGCGGGTAGTCGCCGCCCTTGACGTACAGGTCCGGGCGGACCAGGCCGATCAACTCGCGGGGGCTGTCCTCGTCGAACACGATCACGTGGTCCACGCAGGCCAGCGCGGCGAGCACGGCCACCCGGTCCTCGGCCGGGTTCACCGGACGGCCCTCCCCCTTCAGCCGGCGTACCGAGGCGTCGGAGTTGACCGCCACCACGAGGACGTCGCCCAGCCGGGCCGCCTCCGCGAGGTACCCGACGTGGCCCCGGTGCAGGACGTCGAAGCAGCCGTTGGTGAACACGACGCGCCGACCGGCGGCGCGGTGCCGGGCGACCAGCCCGGCCAGGGCGGCGCGGTCCACGACCCGGCCGCCGTCCAGCGCGGTGGCCAGCTCCGCGGCCGAACAGACGGCGGTACCGGTGCCGGCCACCGCGATCTCGGCCGCGCGCTGGGCCAGCTCGGCGGACTCGGCGACGGTACCGCCGGCGGCCAGGCCCAGCGTGAACGCGGCCACGTAGCTGTCCCCGGCGCCGATGGTCCGCGCCGCCGGTACCGGCCGGGTCCGGGTACGCCCGACCACCGACCCGCGCTCGATCAGCACCGCGCCCTCGGCGTCGAGGGTCACCGCGACGGTACCGGCGCCCGCCGCCCGGGTCAGCGCACCGGCGTTCCGGTCCACCCAGTGCGCCCGGCGCGGACCGGCCGGTGGGGTCTGCCCGAGCAGGGCCGCCGCCTCGGCGACGTTCGGGGTGACCAGGTCCGGGCCCAGTGGTGCCCAGCGGGACAGGTCGTGCGCGTCCACCACGAGCCGGGGCAGCCGGGCGCGTACCGAGCGCAGCCAGTCCCGTACGGGTCCGGTGAGCGTACCGGCGCCGTAGTCACAGACGACGACCGCGCCGCACCCCTCCTCCAGGACGGACCGGGCCAGCTCGATCAGGCGGTGTGCCGCCGGGGGCGGCAGCGGGTCGGTGTCGCCCTCGTCCACCCGGGCCACCACCTGCCCGTCGGCCAGTACCCGGCTCTTGACCGGGGTGCTCCGGGCCGGTACCCCCACCAGCAGCTCGGTGACCCCCGCGGCCCGCAGCCGGGCCCGCAGCCGCTGCCCCGCGGCGTCCTCCCCGACCGCGGAGACCAGCGCCGCCCGGCCACCCAGCGCCGCCACGTTGACGGCGGTGTTGGCCGCCCCGCCGCAGGCGTACGCGTGGTCCTCGACGTCCACGACCGCCACCGGCCCCTCCCGGCACAGCCGGCTCGGATGGCCGGTCAGCCAGCCGTCCAGCAGGACGTCCCCGAGGACGAGCAGGCGCTGTCCGGGGAACCGGCGGAGCAGTCCAGCGGGCATCAGGCGCCCTTCGAGGGGGACTCGTCGCAGCGGGCGGGCGCTGCGGTCCGGCGGCCGTCGGTCATGGCGGCCTTCTACCCGCCGTCGAACCGGACAAACGGCGGTCGCTGTCAGCCGGCCGCCGGCTCCCCGCGGTCCTGGGCCGGCCGCCGCCCGGCCAGCACGTTGCGTCCGAAGACCGGGATCGCCCGGTCGACCCCGCTGATCTTCAGTACCTCCCGGACCGGCCGGCGCGGTGCGGCCAACAGCAGCCGACCCCCGGCCGCGGCCGCCTGCCGGTGCAGCCACACGAAGGTGCCCACGCCGGTCGAGTCGCAGAAGTCCAGGCGGGACAGGTCGAGCATGATCTCGCGGCCCGTGCCGCAGGCCGGTCCGACGATGGTACGCAGCCGGTCGACCGTACCGAGGTCAAGGTCCCCGACCAGCCGGAAGAGCAGCGGAGCGGCCGGGTCTTCGACGGGTACCTGCTCGATGTGCAGCTCGGACTGCGCCGTCGCCATGCCTGTCTCCCGCCTGTGCGGGCCGGCCCGCCGGCCACACTTTACGCATCTCGCACCGGCGACGCGAGAGTGAGACCGCGTGTCGTGGGTACCCTGAAACCAGCCGCACCTCGCCCGGAATCCCGCGACGGCGGACGCGACTACGGAAACGGCGAGATCATGTTCCGGCTCAACTGTGTCCTGGAAGCGGACGGTCCCGTACTGATCGCCAGGCTCGGCGGTCCGTTGACTCTGGCCGACGCCGCGACCGCCTGGGCCACCCTGGTCACCCTGCTCGCGGACCAACCCGACGCGCTCCTGATCGACCTGACCGGACTGGACTGCGACGAGCCCGGGGCGCTGGTCGTATTCGGTGCGGTGGCTCAGCGGGCGAGCCTGTGGCCCGGCGTACCGGTGATCCTCAGCGTCCCCGACACGGAGCTTCGCCAGTCGCTGGCCCGGCAGGGCGTCGACCGCATCGTCGCGGTCTGCGCCGACCCGCACGAGGCGCTGGTGCTGGCGTACAGCGCCCCGGCGCCCCGGCGCATCCGCGAAAGGATGCAGCCGGTCGTCGGAGCGGCCAGGCGGGGCCGCGACCTGGCCACCGAGGCGTGCCTGCGCTGGCAGTACCCCCACCTCATCGCGCCGGCCAGCGTGGTGGCCAGCGAGCTGGTCACCAACGCCGTCAAGCATGCCGGTACGCCGTTCGAGCTGACCGTGTCGCACACCCCTCGGTACCTGCACATCGCGGTCCGCGACGACGATCCCCGCCCGGCCGTGCGGCAGGACGACGAGGTCGACGTGTTCGCGTCCACCGGGCGCGGACTACGGGTGGTCGAGCAGACCGCGTTGAGCTGGGGCTCGACCCCGGCTCAGCGGGGCAAGGTGGTCTGGGCCGCGTTGAGCGCCACGGCGCGCTGAGCGCTGGCGTGGGCGAGCCGGAACACCGGCCCGAGACCGGCCTGTACCAGCACCTCGACCACTGGCCGGCGCGGGCGCTCCAGGCGGAACTCCGCCCCGGTACGCTGCACCGCCCGGTACCCGGCCACCAGCGCGCCGACGCCGGCCGCGTCCATCACCGGTACCGCGGCCAGATCCGCCCGTACCCGCCGGGGCCGGTCCGCGATGGCGGTCTCGCACAGCGTCGTACGCAGTGCCGGAGCCGTATCGTGGTCCACCTCCCCCGCCACCACCACGAGTACCGTCCCACCCGGCAGCCGCTGGACCTCCAGGTGCAGCGCGGTCGGCCCGTCGTCCACGTGCGCGGGCGCGACACCCGGCCAGACCGGCTCGGCGTCCTCGCTCATCGCCTCCCGCAGCCAGGCCAGCGTCTGCGCGAGGAGCCGGGACACGTGCATCTGGGAGATGCCGATCTCGGCGGCGATCTGGGACTGGGTCATGTTGCCGGAGAAGCGCATGTGCAGGATGCGCTGCTCCCGCTCGGGCAGGTGGGGCAGGAGCGTGGCCAGGGTCACCCGGTCGTCCATGCTCTCCATCGCCGGGTCCCGCTCGCCGAGCAGGTTACCCAGGTCGGTGGCGTCCTCCTGGCTGGAGACCGGGGCGTCCAGGGAGACCGGCTGGTACGCGTGGGTCAGGTCCAGCCCCTCGATCACCTGCTCCTCGTCCACGTCCAGGTACCCGGCGAGATCGGTCACGGTGGGCGAGCGGCCCAGCCGGTTGGTCAGCGCCTGGTCGGCCTTGGACATCTCGACCTTGAGCTCCTGGAGCCGGCGCGGTACCCGCACGCTCCAGCCCCGGTCCCGGAAGTGCTTCTTCAACTCGCCCCGTACGGTCGGCCCGGCGTAGTGCGAGAACGGGCCGCGCTGCGGGTCGTACCCGTCCACCGCCTTGATGAGCCCGACCGTGGCGACCTGTACCAGGTCCTCGAAGGACTCCCCGCGGCCCTGGTAGTGCCGGGCCAGCCGGACCGCGAACGGCAGCCCCAGCTCGATCATCCGTTCCCGTACGGCGGTCCGCTCCCCCGGCCGCCCGGCGCCCTGGTCCACCAGCGCCGACATCGCGTCGTCAAACTCGGTACCCACGGTCGCTTGGTCGTCGACGCCGTGGCTGGCCATCGGCGAAAATACACCAGACATGGCAACTCCTCGCCCTCGATACGACGGGCGGCGGCCCGGGAAGGTCAAGCGCGGCCGAGCGCTTCGTCGCATGCTGTGCGCGTGGTTGCGAGCACCCGTTTCTTGAGTGCCGTGGAACCGGGTCGTCGCCGGGCCCCACCTGCCCGAACGAAACGACAAACCCGAACTCTTGTTACCTTAGGACCACCGGTCGGCCACCGCAAAGGCTCACCGCCAATTGCGGTTCTCGCCATGCTGACGTTTTCCCGCCGCCGGGAAGGGGTAAGCGGGCGCCGTGACCCTCCTCCGGCCGGCCCCCATCCAGCCCTTTCCCGGCCCGGTCCAGCGTGAGCCGAAGGGCAACGTCCTCACCCGGCTGCTGCGGACCACCGACGCCAAACAGATCGGCCTGCTGTACCTGACCACCTCGTTCGGCTTCTTCCTGGTCGGCGGGTTCATGGCCATGCTGATGCGCGCCGAACTGGCCCGGCCCGGCCTGCAGTTCCTGTCCACCGAGCAGTACAACCAGCTGTTCACCATGCACGG
>VAXX01000467.1 GCA_005885115.1 Actinomycetota bacterium
CGCCGATGCTGTTCGCCCTCGGCTTCCTGACCACGTTCCTGTTCGGCGGGCTGTCCGGCGTACTGCTGGCCTCGCCGCCGGTGGACTGGCACGTGTCGGACACGTACTTCGTGGTGGCGCACTTCCACTACGTGCTGTTCGGCACGATCGTGTTCGCCGTCTACTCCGGCGTGTACTTCTGGTTCCCGAAGATGACCGGCCGGATGCTCGACGACCGGCTGGGCAAGGTGCACTTCTGGCTGACCTTCATCGGGTTCCACGCGACCTTCCTGGTGCAGCACTGGCTGGGCAACATGGGGATGCCCCGCCGGTACGCCGACTACCAGGCCGCCGACGGGTTCACCCCACTCAACACGTTCTCCTCGATCGGCGCGTTCATCCTCGGTGCCTCGACGCTGCCGTTCCTGTACAACGTGTGGAAGTCGTACAAGGCCGGCCGGACGGTCGACGTGGACGACCCGTGGGGCCACGGCATGTCGCTGGAATGGGCGACCTCGTGCCCGCCGCCGCTGCGTGCCCCGGGTGCCTCGCTGGCCGCCCCCCCGCCGGGCGGCGCCCGGCCGCTGACCCACGAGCCTGACGACGGAGCGTCGTACCAGGATCACTAGATCGGGGGACATCTCCGCCATCTCGCGGTTTGGCGGCGCCGCCGACGCCCGGTAGGGTCGGTCCGTCCGGCAACCGGGCGTCGGTCACCGTCGATGGGTGACACCGGTACGGACCCGCCGAGTCGTACGTACGAGCCGGGGACCCATGTCCCACTGGGGTGAATCCGCAGGCGTGCCTGTGGTAGGGCCAATCTTCCCGCC
>VAXX01000549.1 GCA_005885115.1 Actinomycetota bacterium
CCTGTTGCAGCCGCTCCTGTACCCGCTGCCGGGCGACCAGCAGATCGGTGCCCTGCTTGAAGATGAGCTTGATGTCCGACAGCTGCGGTACCGAGGTGGAGCGCAGCGTGTCCAGCCCCTCGATCCCGTTCAGCGCCTGCTCCAGCGGGACCGTGACGAGCGACTCGACGTCACCGGTGGGCAGGCCCAGGCTCTCGGTCTGGATCTCCACCTGGGGCGGGGCGAAGTCGGGGAACACGTCCACCGGCATCTGGTGTACCGCGCCCGAGCCGATGCCCATCAGCGCGACGCCCGCGGCGACCACGAGGAAGCGGAAGTTGAGGCTGCCGGCGACCACCCGCCGGACCAGGTTCACCGGCACGGCTACTCCTCCCCGACCCCGTACTCGGTCCCGAGCAACTCCTGCGCGCCGACCGCGACGACCGGGGTACCGGTGGCCGGTCCGCTGCGCAGGACTGCCAGGTCGCCGGCGACGTGGTCGACGGTGACCGGGACCCGCAGGTAGGTCAGGTACACCGGGTTGGTGTAGACCCAGCCGCGCCCTTCCGGGTCGTACACGAGCGCGGGAACCGGTACGGCGGTCAGCTTTCCGGCGCCGGCCACCGGCGTGGTCCGGATGTCCAGCCGCTGGACGGCCAGCGCGGTCAGGGTCACCTTGCGGGCCTGGCTACCGGGGATGTCGACGACCTGCGCGGGCGCCACGTAGGCGTCCGGCGCGGCTTGCGCCGGCCGCGCGCACCCGCTGAGGTCGGTGGCGAGCACCGCCACCGCCAGCAGGCCGGGCAGCTTGCGCATTCTCACGATCGCCTGCTCTCAGACCGGTTCGGGGGTGATGCCGAGGGCGACCGTGGGTTGCTCGTCGGGCAGAAGAACGGTGGGCTGGTCGTCGGGAGGCGGGGCCGCGACCCGGGCGCGCAGGATGAGCCGCGCGTACAGGGTCGGCAGGACGTACAACAGAATCACCGTCGTGGTGAGCAATCCGCCGAGGACCACCGCCGCGAGCGGGGCGAGCACCTCACCGCCGGCCAGCGACCGCAGCGCCACGAACGGCGCCAGCGCCAGCGCCGTACCCAACGCGCTCAGCGCGATGGCCGGCGCCCGCTCGCGGGTGACGGTCAGGACCACGTCGACCGGCGCGGTGTCCTGCTCCGCCCGCTCCACCGACTGGTAGCCGCGGATCAGCCCGACCCCGGTGCGGACCGCGAGGCCGAACACCATCAGCAGGCCGAGCAGGGCGCCCAGCGTCTTGACGCCGCCGAACGCCAGCGCCACCGGCACGGCGCCGGCCAGCGTCAGCGGCAACACCAGGAACAGCAGCGTCGCGCGGCGCCAGCTACGGAACGCGGCCTGCAGAACCAGGAAAACCGCCAGGGCTATCGCCGGTATCTGCCACAACTCCCGCCGGTCGGCGTTCTGTCGCAGGGCCAGATCACTGAACACATCCGCGTGGTACCCGGTGGGGAAGGGCAGTGCGCCGACCTGGGTGCGTACCGTGCCCAGCAGCCCGGTCAGGTCGACGTCCCCGGTCAGGGTGGCGGTGACCTCCAGGTACCGGGAGGCGTTCTCGTGCTCGATGACCGTCGGAGTCGGCCGTACCTGTACCGACGCGACGTCCCGCAGGCGCACCTGGTCCCCGGCCGGCGTATCGATGAGCAGGTTCTGCACGCTGGCCAGGCTGTCGTGGACGGCCGGTCGGCCGACCACGACCACGTCGAAGATCTGCTGGTTCTGGTACAGGCTGCCGGCCGGCAACCCGTTGACCAGGGTGGTCGAGGCCCGCCGGATGTCACCGGGCTTGAGTCCGTACTTCTCGGCCGCCGCGAGGTCGACCTGGACCTCGATGCCGGGCTGGGTGGCCGGCGCCCGTACGGTCGGGTCGGCCAGTCCCGG
Organism: Actinomycetota bacterium; assembly: GCA_005885115.1. GTDB lineage: Bacteria > Actinomycetota > Actinomycetes > Mycobacteriales > Micromonosporaceae > AC-43. Next base: position 1,891 of record VAXX01000549.1, read on the forward strand.
GATCGACGCGAGCGTCTCCCGTACCCGCCGGGCCTGGTCGGCCAGGGTGGCGAGGTCCTGCCCGTACAGGCGGACGGTGACCGGCGTACCCGGGGTCTGCGCGGTGACCTCGCGCAACCGTTGGTCGGCGTACGTCGACACGGTGTGGGTCAACGCCGGCATGTTGTCGGCGACCTGCCGGATGGCGGCGACGCTGCGGTCGTAGTCCGCCGCCGGATCCAGGGTCACCCAGAGCTGGCCTGAGTTGACGTCGGCCACCCGGTCGGAGATGAGGGTACGACCGACCTCGCCGGCCACCGTGCGTACCCCCGGGATCTGGCGCAGTTGCCGGCTCGCGTCGAGGGTCAGCGCGTCCATTTCCGGCAGCGAGGTACCCGCGGCGGCCTGCCACTGGACGACCAGGTTGCGGTCGCGCAGTTGCGGGACGACCGGGTGGTTGCCCAGTTGGGGGAGCAGCGCGAGGCCACTGAGGAGGAACAGTCCGACCGTGGCGTAGGCCCAGCCGGGCCGGCCCAGGTACCACCGGGTGGCCCGCCAGGTCCGGCCGGTACGCGGGCTGGACCAGGGCTTGCGCGGCGGGCCGGACAGCAGCAGGTAGGCCAGTGCCGGGGTGACGGTCAGCGCGACGAGCAGCGCGGCCCCGACGGCCAGCAGGTACGTGCCGACCAACGGCCGGCTGAACGCGCCGCCGATCCCGGTGAGCAACGCGATCGGGAGTACGGCCAGCGCGATGACGGCCGTGGCGTACCCGAGCGGTCCACGTACCTCCGCACACGCATCCACAATCACCGATGCGATGGACCGGTCGTCCCCCCGCGCGTGGTGTTCCCGCAGCGCCCGCCGGACCGCGAGGACGGTGCCGACCGCCTCGTCCACCACGACCCCGAGCCCGATGACCAGGCCAGCCAGGATCATCACGTTGAACGTCGTGCCGCGCAGGTAGAGCACGTACGCGGCGGCGGCCGTGGATACCGCGATCGCCAGTACCCCCACCAGCGCCGCCCGCCCGCGGACCAGCGCGGCGATCAGCAGGACCAGCAGCAGCAGCCCGAGCCCGGCCGTGATCCCGATGTCGCGCAGCGCTGTATCGACGAACGTCTTGGGCGCGAAGACCGTGGTATCCACGCTGACCCCGGTCAGGCCGGGCCGCATCGCGGTGAGCGCGTCCTGGATCCCGCGCGTCACGTCGACCGT
>VAXX01000550.1 GCA_005885115.1 Actinomycetota bacterium
CAACCGGTCCCAGCCCGCATCCGGCCCCACCATACTCAATACGATCACCATCGGTTCCTCCCTGGTTGGTACGCCCGATGGTGCGCGGGTCCGCCGACCCGAACCTGCCAGTAGTACGGGATCAGCCGGTCATTGTCGGCCAGTCGTCAGCTCCGGCGCCGTACGCGCGCAGGGCCGGCAGGTCCAACACGGAGATCCGCCGGTACCCGGTGCGTAGCACCCCGTTTCCGCGCAACTCCTTGAACGCCTTCTGCACCGTCGCCTCGGAGACGCCGACCATCGTGGCCAGTTCCGGCTGGCTGAGCGCGATCCCGATGCTGATCCCCTCCTCGGTACGCCGCCCACACTTACGCGCGATCTCGACCAGTAGCCGGGCCAGGCGCACCTCCGCCGGGTACGCCGCGAAGTCGGTGCGCCGTTCGTTGGACCACTGCAACCGGTCACCCATAGCCGCCGCCATGTTCAGCGCCGCGTCCGGGTACCGCCGCATGAAGCGGTGGAATTCCGCGCCGGTCAGCACGCGGGAGACGACCCGGCCGCAGGCGGTCGCGGTGGCGATGCGCGGATTGCCGGTCAGGGCGGCCAGTTCACCCAGCAGGAGCAGCCGCCGACCCGCCTCGAACTGCCGTACCACGCCCAGGGAAAGCAACCCGGCGCACTGCTCGGCGGGCAGCCGGGCGAGGAAGCTGCCCGGAGCCCAGCGCGGGACGAGTGGCTGGACCATCCTCAGGTACCCATCCGCAGCCCGGCCGCCCCGGCGAGCGTTAGCATCGACAGCAGGGTCAGCGCGACCGATCCCTGCAACAGCCGGTGTTTGCGCAAGTTCAACCGACTCATCGCGACGAGTTGGGCGGACAGCGCCTGTACCTCGTCGCGCTCTGTCAGCCGGGCCAGCCGCGCGGCGAGGGCGGTCGACTCCCACAGTCTGATGTGCCCGAAGTAGATCCACCGGTTCGGGAAGTCGACGCGGTGCCGGCGCACGGAACCGAGCGCCGGCAGCACGGCCACGGCCGCGAGCGCCATCGCTGTCATCAGCAGCCCGATGCCGCCGGCTCCGACCCACACCGGCCGGCGGTCGCTGCTGACCAGGACCAGCTCCCGCGAGGTCAGCGCGAAGATGAACGCGCCGCCCTGGAAGCCCAGCAGGATCGACGCCTTCATGTCCACCTTGGCGGTCCACGACTCCAGCGCGCCGTGCACCCGCCAGGCGAACTCGACGTGAGCCGAGGCCCTCCGCTGCCCGTACCCCTGAAGGGTTTGTTGCTGCCGCGCCACCAACCGCCCCTGCCGCAACCGCACTCCCTCATCCACCGCGCCGCACCGTTCCCCCCCAGGATGACCGGATCGGTGCCCGCAGATCCGCCAGGAGTAGGGGATCCGCCCGGGTCAGCAACCGCGAGGCTTCAGCGACGTCGGTCGAATCGCCGACCAACTCGCCGCGCTCCCGCAGCAGCTCCCCGCCGAGTGCCGCCGCCCACCCGTCGTCGGCCCGCCCGAGCACCACCCGACACGACTCGATCGCCCGGTCCAGGTCCCGGTGATCGCCGGCCAGCCGCCAGCGCCGGGTCAAGCACAACGCCTGGTGCTCCTGGGCAGACAGCCAGGTCGGCTGGTCCTCGCGGGCCAACAGGATCGCCCGCACCCCACCGGCGATGGCCAGCTCCAGCAGCTGCGGGTCACCGTCGCGGGCGTGCCCCTCGCGGTATGCGGTCGCCAGCTCGAAGGTGGCCATCGCGAGCCACGGTGTGTCGTCGGGCAGGTCGGGCAGGCAGGTCGCGAGCAGTTGGGTGGCGCGGTCCCGGTCGGCTGGGTCGTGGCGCAGCTCGTACCGCTCCTGGTAGCTCAGCCCGCGGATCATCCCGACGAACGCCGCCGCGAGGGGATCCCCGTTGCCCGGCGGATACCGGTCGACCGCCGCGACCAACCCGTCCACCAACGCAGCCGGGTCCCGTGGCCCGGCATCGGGTGACTCCACGCCGTAGCGCACGAGCCAGTACCGGCTCCAGTGCACGCCGGCGTCGGCCAGCACCACGGTCGACCGGTGGGAGTCGGTGGCGGCCATCTCGTCGAGCAGCAGCGCGTACCAGTGCAGGGCGCGGTCGTAGTCCTCGACCGAGTCGTCCTCCTCGGCCCGGCACTCGTACCCGGACCCGAGCCCGTACCACCAGCGCATGCGCTCCGGATGGTCCGGCGTCGCGGCGACCGCCTGCTCCAGCTGGGCCAGCGCGACCGTCAGCGCCTCGCGGTCACCGTCGGTCTCGTAGCGCTCAAGGCTTGCGAGGCCGAGCCGGCCCGGCTCGCCGACCGGGCCCGCCCAGCCGGACCGGATCATGCCGCACCGTACCGGCACATGGTCATTCCGATTACCCCTATGGTCCATGCGGAACCGGTCGAACGTTGCTTCCTGAGCATCGGTGCTGATACCGCGGTGCGCGTCAACACGCCTGGTGCGTGGCGGTGCCACGAAGGATCCGGTACCTCCCGACCTGGTCGGAGTTGTTGGGGTCCAGCACACCCGGCTCCGCTGTGACGAGCATTCCCGCCTCCCCTCGTCCCCCGGGCCCGCCGGGCGCGGT
>VAXX01000468.1:0-6274 GCA_005885115.1 Actinomycetota bacterium
GCAGCCGCGCGGTGGCCCCGGCGCGGTCGCGCCACCAGCCGTCCGGCACCGAACCGACCACGTTGGCCGCGTCGATCACGACCAGCGGCGGTTGGCTCACCCGGGCAACGGTACCGGGTGAGCCAGGTACTGCTGGGCCCGTGTCGTCCAGTAGTTGAAGTCGGTGGTGCCCGTGCTGGTCAACCCGGGTACCTCCGGCACCCCCTCGTCGCCGGTGCCGGTGCCGGCGCCGAACAGGATCGCGACCACCCCGGCCGCCGCCGCGTCCGGCAGGTGCGAGCCCCAGGTGACCGTGCTGCCGGAGACCTTCACCTTCGGGTCCGCGCCCGGGTTGGCGCCGTAGAAGGCGAGGTTGTTGCCGCCGCTGGTGAACGAGTCGCCGAAGAAGTACGTCGAGGACGAGTCCTCGTACCGGCCCGTCGTGCTGTTGTTGAGGTCCGGGAACCTGCCCGAGGAGTTCCAGTACGTCGGGCTGGCCGTGTGCGTGGAGTTCAGGTGCCCCACCGCGAGCTGCCACAGCACGGCGGGCAGGTTCAGCCAGGCGCGGATCGTCTTGACGTAGAGCAGGTAGTTGTTCCAGTGGGTGGCGTTGAGGTACCGGATGTCGCCGGCCGGGTTGGGATCGTTGAGGTACCCGTAGTCCTGGCCCCACTGGTCGAAGGCGACGAAGTCGGCGTGGTACCGGATATCGGCGCTGGCCAGGAACCCGGCGACCTGGTTGCCGATGTTCACCACCGACTGCCGACCGGCCGTGATGCCCATGGAATCGGTGTCGTGCAAGGGATTGCGCACCGCCCACTCGTTGACCTGCCAGCCGAGGAAGGCGCCCGCGTCGTACTTCTTGATGACGTAGTTGATCTCCTCGACGAGGCCCTTGAGGGTGCCGGCGAAGGTCGGGTCACCGGTGCCGAGCACCCCGGCGGTACGCGCGGCCGAGGTGGCCGCCGGAATCCTCGTCGCGTCGTTGCCGTACTGGCTGCCGTGCTGCTGCTGGATGTAGCCGAGCATGTCCGGCTCGACGATCCAGCCGACCGGGGTACCGGCGGCGGCGCTGGACGCGGCCTGCGCGGCCGCCTTGAGCGCCTTGAAGTAGCTGGCGACCCAGCTCGCGTTCCGCATGTTGTTGTACGCCGCGTCGGCACCGTCGACGTTGCCGTTCATGCCGTACTCGACCAGTACCGGCGTCATGCCCAGCGACCGGGAGTGGCTGACCAGCGTCCTCGCCGTGTTGGACCAGCCGGAGAAGTCGCTGCCGATCAGGTACTGATAGCCGTAGCTGGGGATCTTCCCGTGCGACTTCATCGTCTGGAAGTACGCGTCCACGCTGCTGTACGGGGTGTAGACGGTGCCCAGGGCCAGGTACCCCGGGTGCCAGGTACCGGGGGGCGGCGGGCTGGGGCTCTTACTGGGCGTGGGAGTCGGCGTCGGGCCCGGACCGCCTCCGGCCGCGCACGAGCCACCGTTGAGCGTGCAGTTCGCCGGGTCGGCCAGGCCACCGCCCTCGGTCACCAGGAAGCCCATCGTGGCGCTGCCGCCGGCCGGGATCGAGCTGCCGGCCTGCTGGGTCGCGGTGAACCTGGTACCGCTCTGGGTGACGTTGGCGCCCCACCAGTTCTGGAGCTGGTCGCCGGCGGGCAGGGTGAAGGTGAGCGTCCACGAAGTCACCGCCGCGGAGGTGCCGTTGGCGAGCACGTACTGGCCCTGGAAGTACGAGCCCGGCCAGTCCTGCACCCGGCTGTACGTGGCGGACAGGCCGCCGGCCGCGTGCGAGGGCAGGGCCACCACCAGCGAGAGGCCGACCGTCAGCAGCGCCGCGCCACAGGTACCCACGATCCGTAGCCGTCGCATCGGGGCCTCCCTACCGTAAAGAAGGTTTCCAGTACGGTAGCAGAGACAGTCATGGATATCACTCGGTCCGCAGCGCGATCACCGGGTCGAGCCGGCCGGCGCGTTGCGCGGGTACCACGCCGAACACGATGCCCACGGCGGCGGACACCCCGAACGCGAGGGTCACCGACCACCAGGTGATCGCCGCCGGTACCGGGGACAGCGCCGCGACCAGCAGCGCCGCGCCGATCCCCAGGCCCATCCCGGTCACCCCACCCAGGGTGGTGAGCAGGACCGCCTCGATGAGGAACTGCACCGTGATGTCGCGCGGCCGGGCGCCCACCGCCTTGCGCAGGCCGATTTCCCGGGTACGTTCCCGGACCGACACGAGCATGATGTTGGAGACCCCGACTCCCCCGACGAGCAACGAGATCCCGGCGATCGCGGCGAGCACCCCGGTGAGTACGCCGAGGATCTGCCCGAGTACCCCCAGGATCTGGTCCTGGGTCACCGCGCTGAACTCGATGCCGGGGTGGCGCTGGGTCAGCTCGGCGACCACCTGGTCGCCCAGCTCGCCGATCCGGCTGCCGTCCGGTGCCTTGATCGCCAGCGCGTCGACCCGGCTCGTACCCAGCAGCCGCTGCGCCGCGGTCAACGGGATGTGCACCTCGTCGTCCCGGTCCACGCCCAGGCTCTGCCCCAGCTTGGCGAACACCCCGACGACCCGGAACCGTACGCCCGCCACGTCCATCTGGAGCCCGACCGGATCCCGGTCCCCGAACAGCCGCTGCGCCACGCCCCACCCGAGTACGGCCACCCGCCGCGCGGTGTCCACGTCCGACCGGGTCAGGTAGCCGCCCTGGGCCAGGTCCCGGGTGAACACCGTGGGCGTGGTCTCCAGCACCCCGAGCAGGCTGACGTACTGGCTGGCCGTACCCACCCGGACGGTCTCCCCCGAGGACAGCGAGGCGGTCAACCGGTCCCGCCCGCCGACCACCCGGGACACCGCGTTGACGTCGGACATGGTCATCGGCGAGATGGTCGGGGCGTTGCCGAAGGACACCTTGCCCGGTACGACCAGGAGCAGGTTCGAGCCCAGCCCCTGGACCTGCGACTCGACCTCCTGCTTGGCACCGGTACCGATGGCGACCAGGACGACCACGGCGGCCACCCCGATCACCACGCCGAGCATGGTCAGTCCAGTGCGCAACCGGTTGGCGCGCAAGGCATCCAGCGCGACCCGCCAGGCTTCGGCGAACCTCACGACGGGTCCCCCCCGGCGACGATGCGCCCGTCGCGCATCCGGATCTGGCGGCGCGCCCGGGCGGCCACCTCGTGGTCGTGGGTGACCAGGACGACGGCTACGCCCGACTCGCGGTTGAGCTCCTCGAGCAGCGCCAGGACCTCCGCGCCGGTCGCCGAGTCCAGGTTGCCGGTCGGCTCGTCGGCCAGCAGCAGGCTCGGCGAGGTGACCAGCGCGCGGGCGATGGCCACCCGCTGCTGCTCACCGCCGGAGAGCTGGTTGGGCCGGTGTTTGAGCCGGTGCCCGAGCCCGACCCGGTCAAGTACGTCCGACGCTCGGCGCCGCCGCTCCCCCGCGCGTAGGCCGGCGTAGACCAGCGGCAGCGCCACGTTGTCCACGGCGGAGGTACGCGGCAGCAGGTGGAAGGCCTGGAACACGAAGCCGATGGTGCGGTTGCGCAGGGCCGCCAGGTCGGCCGGGCCGAGCCCGGCGACGTCCCGTCCGGCCAGCAGCAGGGTACCGGTGGTCGGCCGGTCGAGGCCGCCGAGCAGGTGCATCAGGGTGGACTTGCCGGAGCCGGACGGGCCGACGATGGCGGCGTAGTCGCCGGCCGGGACGGTCAGGCTGACCCCGCGCAGGGCCGGTACGGCGAGCCCGTCGAGCTGGTACGTCCGGGTCACCTCGTGCGCCTCGACGGCAGCCGTCACGGCAGCGACTGTCCACTGTGGACCCGGTCGGCGCCGCGCACGACCACCCGGTCCCCGGCGGTCACGCCGGACACCACCTGAACCCGGTCAGGCCCTTGCACGCCCAGGGTCACCGGGACGCGTACCTCCTTGCCGTCCCGGACCAGCCACACGGCGTCCCGCCCATCGGCCCGGACCACCGCCGCCGCCGGTACGGTCACCGCGTCGCGGGCCTCCCGTACCGACAGATGCGCCACCGCGCTCATCCCGGGCCGGGGCGTCGGGGCGGCCCGCCCGTCGGAGTACCGGCCGGCGCCCAGGGTCAGCCGGGCCCGGTACGCCACGCCACCGCGCGCCGAGGTGGTCGGCAGGACGTCGACGCTGCCGACCGTCGCGGCGTAGCTGGCTCCCGGTGCGGCGTCCAGCTCGACCTGCGCCGGTACGCCGGGCGCGACGAGCAGGACGTCGGTCTCGTCGATGTCGGCGATCAGCCCGAGCGCCGAGGTGTCCACGATCGTCGCCACGGCGGTACCGGCGCCCACCGGCTCCCCGAGCCCGACGCTGTCGTCGACGCCGGGGCCGGTCGGCCGGCTGCCACTGGCCGGGACCGGCACCGGTACGCCCCCGGCGACGCTGGACAGCAGGTTCGACAGCGAGCCGGTCGCCGGTGCCGAGGCCGGGCCGCCGAGCTGGACGACACCGGCGATCGGCGCCCGCAGGGTCAACGCGTCCACCGTGGACTTCGCCAGGTTGTACGCCGCCCGGGCCTGGGCCCGTTGGGCGGCGCCGAGGGCGCCCAGGGCCGAGGAGAGGCTGGCGATCCCGCGCTGTACCGAGGCGACCAGCGCCCGGGAGGTGGCCGCGAGGGTGTCGTACTGGGCGGAGGCGGCGTCGATCTGGGCGAGCAGACCGGCGCGTACCCCTGGATCGGCGATCGCCGTCGCGGCCCTGCGGGCGGCCGCGAACGCCGTCGCCGCCGCGTCGTCGGTCCGCTTCTGCGCGGCCGCGAGGTCGCGGGTGTTCAACCCGCCGCCGCCAGCACCGCCGGAGGCCGAGGCCAGCGCGGCGCTGGCGTCCGCGAGCTGCTGCTGCGCGGCCGGCGAGTCGATGACGGCGACCACCTGCCCGGCGGCCACGCTCTGGCCCGGGGCCACGGACAGGGACGCGAGGGTACCGGCGGTCGGCGCGGTCAGCGTCGCGACCGCGTGGGCGGTGATGGTCGCCGACGCGTCGACGACCTCGGTGACGCTGGACCGGTCGACCGTGCCCAGGCCCACCGGAGCGGAACTCGAGGTGCACGCGGACGCGCCCAGCAACAGCAGGACGACTGCGGCGGTCAACGCGGCGAGGGGGGCTCGGCGCACGAGGCCATCCTGGCACGCACGGCTGAGAACCCGCCGACCCGCCCGGTGTCACCCGCACCGGTACGATCTCCCGGTGACCTCGCGACCCGTGCTCCTGCCCCGGCAGATCCCCGACGGCGCCGGCCCCGGCCTGGCGTACCGGATCGAGGGCGAGCTCGTCCCGGTGCTGCACCTGGCCCTCAACGGCCAACTGCCGGTCTTCTTCGAGCACCACGTGGTGCTGTGGAAGCAGCCGCAGATCGACGTGCGGATCAAGCCGCTCAAGGGCGCCTTCAAGCGGGTACTGGCGGGCATGCCGATCTTCATGACCGAGGCGGCCGGCGCCGGCGAGATCGCGTTCAGCCGGGACAACACCGGCCACGTTTTCCCGCTGCACCTGCCGCACGGCTCGACGATCCTGGTACGCGAGCACCAGTTCCTGGCCGCGACCGGCAACCTCGCGTACACCTTCGAGCGCGCGGGCGGCTTCGGCAGCATGCTCTTCGGGCAGCAGGGGTTCTTCATCGACCGGTTCACCGCGAGCCAGGGTGACGCGGTGCTGTGGCTGCACGCGCACGGCAACGCGTTCCAGGTGGACCTCGCGCCGGGCGAGGTGATCGACGTCGAGCCGGGCGCGTGGATCTACCGGCAGGACACCGTCGGGTACACCCAGCAGGTCTTCGGGCTGCGGACCGGTCTGCTCGGCGGTGGCGGAAACCTGGTCTTCAACCGGTTCACCGGGCCCGGCCGGGTGGGCATCCAGTCCGGGTACCACAGCCCGTTCGGCGGGGTCGCCGACGCGGGTGCCGACCGGGGCGTGGGCGGCCTGCTCGGCGGCATCCTCGGCGGGTAGCGCTCAGCCGCCGTTGTGATGGCGCAGCGGCGCGTGGTGGTCGATCCCGTCCTCGGGGTACGGGTCGGCGTGCACGAAGGCGCTGTCCAGCCTTGGTATCGCGTGGATCAGCCGGTGCTCGGCGTCCACGGCGATCGCGTGCGCCTGCGTCACCGTCAGGTCCGCCGGTACCACGATCTCGCACTCGGCCCGCAGCGCGTGCCCGATCCACCGCAGGTGTACGGCGCCGACGTCGGCCACGCCCGGGGTCTCCTTTATCGTCGACGTGACGAGCTCGACGAGCGCCGGGTCGACCGCGTCCATCAGCCGGCGGTAGACCTCG